>JBOFQC010000852.1:0-3408 GCA_051660725.1 Thermoguttaceae bacterium | reverse complement strand
CTTGCCGAGCCTATTTAACGCGTCCGTAAGTCCAACGCTTGTCGTCGTTTTTCCTTCACCTGCCGGAGTTGGATTTATTGCGGTGACGAGTACCAACTTACCTGGTTTGGCTCCTGCTTTCGACTCGAAAAAATCGAGCGAAACTTTCGCTTTTGTTTTTCCGTAAGGTTCCAAAAATTCATTCGGCACACCTAGCTTGGCCGCTATTTTTTCAATTGGTTCCAATTTCGTTGCTTGTGCAATTTCAATATCAGACGGAACGGTTTGCATTTTATCGTAATGGGTAGGAGTTAGGAGTTAGGAGATAGGAGGTTTACCCGCCAACTGACGTTGGCGGCTCGCTTTATGACACCATGAAACATTATTGATTCCAGTCGAACATAAAAGTCGCCGGCTTGTATGCGTCGAGTTTAACCGAAAATTCTCCTTCTTTAACAGGAATCGGTTCGCCTTGCGGTTCGCCGCGTAAATTTACTGGTTGAACCTTATCAATTTTCAACTCGCTCGGAAGCCGTACCGTGCAATTGTCGGAAACACCAACCTGCTCCCAAAGTCGCAGAATCGTTCCGTTCCCGTCAGGATTCGGACCAAATGCGGTGACTGACACCCCTTTACGAGAAAGCGTAACACCAGGTTGCGTGACCGGTAATTTGCCGTTCTTCACTTTTGACGCCGCTGAACGTACCGAAACTTTAGCTTCCATTGCCGGCGTGTAAAGCGAACTTTCGAGGTCAAATTTTTCGTAAGCCCAGAGTCGTACTTTGGCACTCATGCGTTGTCCATTTCCAATCCAGGCACAAAAATTCGTTCTCCAATGGTTGTTATACAGGTTCAAATACACATACGGTTTTCGCGGCGTCATGTCCTGATCGAATTTGTATTCGCCCGGTTCGCCGACACTTACAAGTGGCGCGTCCGGCGAGCAGATACCGTAACCGGCACCTGTTTTCGCGTCGTAAACGGCCAAACCGTTATTGAGCCACCAAAGCCAACGGTTCGTGTTTTTAACGTTCATGTCGGTTTCCGGATCAGCCGGTGCGCCGAGTCTGCCGAGAACGAATTTCGGGTTTTCACACTTAAACGGCAAACAAATCCAAGCGGTTTCCGGCCAGGTGTCAGGCTGCTTTTGCCAACTCACCTCAATGTCTGCTGTTGGCATCTCGCCGGAAAGTATCAAACTAATCGTAACATTCTGCGGTTGGCCCGGTCCGGGTAAGGTGCCGGTTAACACCGCTTTCACGTCAATTGGCGACTTTTCAATATGCAATTCCATGTCTTGCGGAAGTGCCGATTCGTAAACGGAATCCTGCGGCATATCATACGCGGCAAAACAGAACCGGTGCGCAACGTACTGCGGATAAAGCGACTTTGCCAACCAATCCGCAATTTGCTTATACGAAAACCGTTCGTAATAATATTGGCCGAACCCTTGCGGTGCCTCGGAATCGACCATTTCCCTGCCGGTTTTCTTGTCGATTAAACTCGTGATTCGTCCTGATTTCGCGTCGATTTTCGCTTTGAAAAACGGGCTTTCAATTATTCCGTTCGCTTCGTCGGCAAATAAAACCGGTTCCGCCGCTTTTTCCTGCGACGCAATGTAAGTGCGGTATCCGAGAGCCGGCACGTTTTTAACAACGAACCGTGACATCGGAGCACGGTTTTCAACGGAAGGCAACTCGTGAGAAACCGGAATTGCATCCCCGCCGTCAGCTGGTTTCAGCGACACGAAATTATTTCCGAAAATCAAACGGGTGTCGAATTCAACCGCACAATCACGTTCCCACGGCAACGGGTTGTAAACAATCATTCGGTTCCCTTGAACCTCAACGTTATCGGCAAGTGAGGAAACCGCGTCGAGATACGGGCCGGTAACAAGTGATTTAACCCGATTAACGTAATCAGCCTTGTCCTGCCAGGAACCTTCCATTAACTGGAATTGGGCCGGCAGACCGCGTTCCCACTGCTTTTGCCACGCTTCACCGTAAGGGACTTTAACGTAATGCTGATTCGCCAGTCCCCAAGTATGCTCGCTGTATAACAAACTGTTTTCGTAGGCGTCTGCTATTTTAGTGCTTAGATCGGGTCTGTAAATTCCCCAGATTCTTTCCAAAGTCGTAAGCTCTTCCAAACCGGAAATCGTTGGACGGATATTCATCAGCAGTTTGCTCGCTTCCGGTTGGCTCATCGCCCCGTGAATCCAAACGTCGCTGATATCTTTACGAACAACGGGCAGACCACTTAAATCTTCTTTTAGAACGAGTTCGGCAAAGTCATCCATGCTTCCGACAATTGGATTCATTCCGCGACTTTTGTAAAACTCGACATCAGCGGCAACGGTTTCCGGAGCTGGCGGGCCCTGATTGTCGCCGGTCATGTTTATGTACAGCCACGTTTTGTGTTTCCAACCTTCTGGCGGAAGCTGGCTGGTGCCGTACCCGTTATGGTACATCGTCAGAAGCCGCGAACCATCAGGGCCTTCCCACCAGAAAAAGAGCGGCAGGTCGTGTTCCATGTTTACGACGGGGCCGCCCATGTGGTAGAACTTCATGCCGGCGTTTGTGAACAGAGTTGGAATTAGCCACGAGTTGCCCGGCACGTCGGTCATTTTCGCACTTACAGAAAGCGGTTGGTTATATTTCCGCGAAATCGTTGACGAAATGTTCAGGCCGCGAACCATGTCTTCGAGGTCGGCGGTTTCCGAGTGAACGGTAAATGGGAAACCGTGAATAACCAAATTTCCATTTGCAATTGCGTCTTCGATTTTTTTACGTCTGTTCGGTTCCTGATTTTCTGACAGAATTTGCTTCATCGGCCAGCCGGAAATTGTCCAAACGAATTGGTTTTCCTTCGGTTGCGCAGAGTTTTTTTCAATTGCTTCGAGAACCATATCCGCCATTGACGTTTGGTAGTCGTGAATTACCTGTTGTATCGTTTCGGAATAACCAATGTCGAAATGCGTTTTGTACACAATTACAACCGTGTCGGTAACTGGCACTTCCGGCGAAACATTTTTTGCGTCAGATGAGTCTGCGGTTTTCGGTTCCGTTGTATTCGTTGCAGCGCCCGGCAGTGAGGATTCGCCGCTGTAATTTTGCGCAAACGCCGAAATCCCCTGCGTTAAGAACGTAAACACCAATAAATATATGAGTGCAGATATGTTTTGGTTTATCATAATAAAAGATAGAAGAATAAAACCTTGTTTTTTAGGACAGGCAAAATCGCTGATCCAGGATCAGCGGCTAAAAAATATTGACAAATTTACATTTGGCTGTTTTTGTCTTTTGTCTGACGTCTGAAATCTAACGTCTGAAATGAAAAAACTAACTTGTTTCCGGCATGAACGTCGGAAAAACAATTCCAGTAGCAGGCTTCCAGTCGCCGTAAACCTGCGAGACGTTAATTTCGAAG
>JBOFQC010000851.1:0-1850 GCA_051660725.1 Thermoguttaceae bacterium | reverse complement strand
AAGCATCCGTATTCTTCATCCCCGTCGATATGAATACGGGAGTTGATGCTAGCGGTATCACAGATGCTGATGGAAAATACTCATTGGCAACAGTTACGGGAAAAGCAAACTCTGGAACGAAACCTGCTGAATACAAAGTTACAGTTACCAAGAAAAATGTTGAATGGGATGGCAAATCCTATATTGAGCGTCCAGGTCAGGCCCCTGTCAAAGATGTGAAAGTATCTGACGCTCTGCCGAGTGATTATTCGAGCATGATGGCGACTCCGTTTAAAGCGACAGTTACAAATGACAAGTCGAAAAACGTCTTTGATTTTGATGTAAAATCACAGTAAACGAATTGGGGGTGTAACCGCAGTTACACAGACGTTGGGTATTACACTGTTTACACCCTCTTCTGTTCACTGAATACCGACGTAAACATCAAGTAGCCCCGCCAAACGCCGTGATTTGTCTCGTGTGGGTTTCAAACCGGATTTTTGGCCCGATGCCCAAGAAGTTGCCGATCACACAACACGGTCGCTTTGTGGGGCCTTGTCGGCGAAGTGGGAAACCAAGACCGTTCACCCGGCTGCTCGTTGGGAAAAAAGCCGTTTTGTTCAAGAAGAAAAAGCCGCTGACCAGCCCCGGAATCCTTGGGATATTACGTCCTTTTCCCGGCGAATTCTAATACGAGCGATTTGGTAACGATTCCCTTTCGCTCCCTTTTGTGCTTTATGATGCGTCTTACGTTTGGTCCTTTTTTCGGCTCTGCGGCAATGTTTCGCATCAGAGAGAAGCTGTCTTGCGTAGTTGCAAGACTTTGGTATTACTAGACTTATAGAAACACGCCCGACAGGACTCGAACCTGTAACCTACGGATTAGAAATCTGATGCTTTGGACGGCTGAACATTCGCATGAAAAGTCGCTATGATACCGTGAAACGTAGAGCCAAACGGCTTAATGCGTTTATGAAATTTCCGCAAAAAAATTGCGAAGGTGCTCGATTTGGTGCCTTCTTAAACTGACTCCACCAAGCTCAACGCGGTTCTGTTGGGAATAACCTCTTTGAACAAGTCGCCACGCTACCGACCTGAACCAACCGGTTTACGCCGTATCGCGATGGGGCGGAAAACTCGGTATTTTACCCGTTCCAGCCGGAACTTCGCCACTTGGGCGAAAACAGCGGAACAAGTCCATATTACCGTTAATCCGGTCTTGCCAACCCGGTTCGGATGCGGTAAAATATAGCAGATGGAACAAAACTTACCGGAACCAACAACTAACGAAAATCAGGGAAACATTTACGACGCATTCGTCAAAAATGTGTTCGGTAGGGTTTTCATTTTTGCCGATTTTTTGCAGCATTACGCCGACCAGAAGTTCGTTTCGCAAATCGATCTTGATAAAATCGAGCCTGCTCCGACTCACTTATTCGGCAAAGATGGGATCGAGAGGATTGTGGACCTGATTTTTCGGTGTAAGCTGAAGCACGGCGAAGGCAAGTTGTTGGCAGTGATAATTTTCGAGCACCAATCAACGAGTTTGCGTGAAATACCGCAAAAATTGTTGAAATACATAAGCTCAATTTGGGAAGCAGAGAAAAAAGCTGGCAAACCGCTTTCAGCACCATACTTTTTAGTGCTTCGAACTGGCCTGAAACCGCACAAAAAGCCGTATCCGAAGGTGTCGGACCAATTGCCGAAGGATGAGAACGGCGACCCAATCGGTTCGACATTGGAAATTCGTTATGATGTGGTTGATTTGCCGGAACACGACTGGGACAAGCTGGTTGGACTTCCGCACTTGCGATTGGTGATTGGCTTGCTCAAAAAGATGACAGAAGGGCAAGAAGAAGAATTTGGTGATG
>JBOFQC010000850.1:0-4121 GCA_051660725.1 Thermoguttaceae bacterium | reverse complement strand
GGACCTGCTTTCGCAGACAAACATAAACGGTGCGGCTGTTTTCGGAGCTGTATCTGAGCCGGTTATTGGCAGTACCGATTTCAACCCGTCTGTTACCGGTTCAACGCTGCTTAGCTCGCTAAATAATGGGAAAGGTGTCCAGCAGGGGACTATTCGTGTTGCGTATTCCGGGCCGGACGGTGCTCGTGAATCAATTATAGACTTGAGTAAATGCGTTACTGTAGACGATGTGCGGAACACAATTGCGAAAAACTCACCGACCGGAACCGTTGTTAAGCTCGGCCTTACAGACAACGGATTATCAGTTGAATTCAGCTCGCAAACGCCCGGCGGTTCAATTACGATAACCGAGATCGGCAGCACGATGACGGCTCATAATTTGGGCATTTATTCAAAAAATCCGATCACTTCCGGTCAAAAATTTATTGGCTCCGACCTGAATCCGGCAGTCATGTTTACGACTTCGCTTGACTCGCTTTTCGGTGCGCCGGCACGGACCACTTTACGGTTTCAAGGTGATAACAACGACATTTTAATACAAGCGAATTACAACGGCGAATCGTTCACCGACAAAAACGGCAACACTTACGCACTAAACGGTGTGAAATTCGCATTTGAATCGAGCGCTTCCGTTGCTCCCGGCTCAGAAACGGCAAGATTCGACGCTGAAACAAATACAGTTTTAGTAAGCATTAACCCGGATAATTCAACAGCTGCTAACATTGTTGGGGCAATAAATCGTGCGACAGAAGCAGGTGAGATTCCTCCGTTTACTGCTTCTGTTGACCCCCTGGATCAAGGAATCGTCGGCTGCTCACGAGTTGGAATCGGAGACGGAATCGTTTCGTTACTGCCCGGAAAAGCAGTCGTTTTCGGAACAACGGACGGAGGAGTTGGCCAACCGTTTGACAAAACCAGCGGTATACAACTCGTAAACGGCGGCAAAACGTTCACAATTGATTTTGGCAGCGCGAAAACAGTCGACGACCTGCTTGGCATTTTGAATGATCCGAAATACGGTCTACTGGCCGAGATAAACTCCACGAAAACCGGAATAAACGTCCGTTCACGAATCAGTGGAACCGACTTCATGATCGGCGAAAACGGCGGAATAACCGCAACGCAGCTCGGAATACGCACAATGACGAAAAACACGTTATTGAACGAACTCGATTTCAAACGCGGTGTTATGGATTTTCAAGGTGAAGGCACGAATGCGTACGCCATTTACCAGTCGAAATCGGCGAACAGCGGGCTTTTACTTACCGCAATTGAAGAAGGCACGGCTTGGAACGATTACGAAGTAATTTACACACCAACAGCCGACCCGGACGGAAAGGTTACAATTGCGTGGGATCAGGACGCTAAAACGATTACAATTGGAATCAATCCCGGCGTGACGAAAGCGTGTGAAGTGGTGATTGCATTTAACGAGCAGCCCGGCCCGAACCAGGCGTTTACAATGGAGTTGGACGGTTCGCAAGGAATCAACACCGGACAAGGGGTCGTGTATGACGGAAAAGTAATCACTGCCGACGGAACAGACGGCGGAGTAGATTTCATGATTACCCGTAATGACGGAACTGTACTCGACATTGACATTAACGGCGCGAAAACTGTTGGCGACGTAATCGACCTGATTAATAATCATCCGCGAAACACGGACAAATTGCTTTTTGCCAAACTGAACGATTTCGGAAACGGCATTGAGTTGGTTGATAATTCAATTGGACAGCATACGACATTGGTTGAGCGGGCGAAACTTTCAACTGCCGCAATTGATCTCGGTTTGATTCCGAGAGGAGAGGAATACCAAGCGACAAATGCCGGAGGTGTAAAGGCTTCCGTAACAATTGAGTCGAAAGACGAAAATTCCGAACTGATACAGAATTCGCAGCTTCTGGTTATGGCTCGCCAAACCGGCCAATACGCAAACGATGTGAAAATAGAATTTCTCGACATGAACCGACCAGGCGGAAGCGGCCAACCGGGTTTCGTTTACGACTCAAATTCGAAAGTTTTACGGTTTGAGATTTCACCCGGCGTTACAACGGCAGCTGACGTAATAAAGCTGTTTCAAGACAATGCGACGCAAAAGGAACGCGAAATGTTCACTTTCCAAAACGGATTAAATCCTGACGGAAGTACGAGCAACGGAAGCGGAACCGTGTCGCTGTTTCCAAGACCCGTTGATCCAACCAATCCAAATTCTGGAGTTGTAGAAGCGCCGAAACTTTTAGGCGGCGAAAATAATCGGATAATCGGAAGTGACCCGAACCCGTTGGAAACCGAATCTTTGTACACCGCAATGATTCGGTTGCAGGTAGCAATGGAGAAAAATGATGTGCGAGAAATAGAACGGGCGACCAACCTTTTGGACAAAGCGGCTAAAGTTCTAAGCTATTCGCGGGCAGACATTGGTATACAGCAAAACGGTTTGGACACTGTTTTGTTCCGTTTACAGGATGAAAATGTACAGTTTCGACAAATTCTCTCCAATTCTCTTGAAATAAATCTGAGTGACACTATACTTGAGTACTCTGCGTCCACGCTTGCATATCAAGCATCGCTGCAGGTAACAAGTAGAATGTTTCAAATGAGTTTGCTGAATTATATTTAAAGCAAGCCAATCAAGTATACGGTTCTAAAAACGAATGGGTGAAGAAAAACTAATCGGACTCCTGATGATCAAACTGTTGTTCATCTTGGCGTCCGGTTTGATTGCAGGTATTATATGTAAACGGGCGCAAGTTCCGCTCGTTATTGGCTACCTTATTGCAGGTGCTTTTCTTGGTTTTTTCAATTCTTTAACCAAAAAAAATGTTGACACGCCTGATAATGCGCCGGCTCAAACAGTCGTAACCGTTTCTTCAGAGCATACACAAGCGCTGCCAGAAAAGGGTGAACCTGAAAACGCAGTACCAGAAACGGATGAATCTAAAAAGACAGAAATCCAAGCTGCTGAACCTGAAGATATCGGGACGGAACCAAAATCGGACCAAGCTAATCAAGAAAATAACATAAAAGAAGAAAATAGTTCGTCCGATAATTCCGACGATTCTGGCACAAAATCAGACAACCAGCCAGAAACGCCAAACGGTGTGTTGCTGGTACAAGTTGTAGAACGTACGCCAAATTCTGCTTCTCCGGCGGATGAAAACGCGCCAATTCAAAGTGACGCTCCGGCAGAAACAGCAGGGACTGCAGAAAATACTGAAAACACTGATAACACAGAAACGCCAAGTAGCGAAAATTCTCCGGCGGTTTCAAATGCTTCTACTGCAGAAAATGCAGTTGCAGCAACTCCCGAACCTCCAAAAGACGGAAGTAACGGCGTGGAAACGGCGGGTAAGGTTACGGAGCTGTTCGTACCCCAAGAACAGGGCGAACAGGTTCAGAGTCGAATAATCGAACAGCTTGCGCACCTCGGTGCGATTTTGCTTCTGTTTTCAATTGGGATTAATTTTTCCCCTTCAGAGCTTATTCGGATTTGGCGTTTTTTCGTAGTTGGCGGTTCGATTCAAATGGTGACCGTGCCACTTGTAATCACGCTTGCATTTGTTTTAGCCGGTTACGATTGGAAGGCTGGCGTTTTTCTCGGTTCAGTTGCAGCGTTGAGTTCAACGGTTTTGGTTTTCAAGTCGTTGGAGGAGTTCGGCCAAGCGACCTCACCGCACGGGTTGCGAGCAGTTGCAATTTTACTCTTCCAAGACATCGCAGTAGTGCCGTTGTTGCTTTTAATTCCGCTGTTAAGTGCGTCGGATACGAGCTTGTCCGGCACATTCTCGAATATAATCTACTTGCTTTTAAAGTCCGCGATTTTTGTTTCGTTCGTGATGCTGCTGCGGTATATTTTCAGCCGCTGGGTGATTGATTTAATGTCGGGTGTAAGAAGCGTCGAACTAATGGTGCTTTTCACGCTGATGTTACTCGTTGGGGTAAGTATTGTCGCAATGAAACTTGACCTTTCGGCTGCACTTGGTGCTTTGGCCGCTGGCGTGATTTTGAGTGAAAATCGTTTGACGCACCAGATAAAGGCGATTACGGTACCGTTTCGGGAAACGTTTTCGGCAATATTTTTCGTCAGTTTGGGCGCACTTTTCGATTACAGCGTTCTGCTG
>JBOFQC010000849.1:0-7071 GCA_051660725.1 Thermoguttaceae bacterium | reverse complement strand
CACGGAACGCTGGAAGAAGCCGGAAAATAAAGAAAAAAACGTGCGCACGCCCTGGGGGGGGCGAAGGTAACTTCCCGGTTTCGCAATGTCCCACAGAGATGCGTGACCGGATTGGGGCCCGCTCCATTCGGCAATTACGCCCGTTTTTACCGCTTTTCAATGCCGACTTACACTCGCTTCGTGCTCAGATAAACAAAAAACGCCGCAAGTCTCGTAAAATACGGCACTTGCGGCGTTTGTTAAAAGTACGCCCGGAGGGATTTGAACCCCCAACCCTCGGTTCCGAAGACTGCCCGTAAATGTCTGGGATTTTTTCAATTTGCCCCGCTGTAAATCGCGTTTGACTCTATAAATTACGACACTTGCGAGAATCGGCAAAGCTATGTTTTTTTCAAAACTATGCTATTAATCGTGAAATCTGACCGATTTGGTGCCGACGTATTTGGCTTTCATTCGGCGTAAAAGTATCTTTCTACCAGTTTCACTTTTTCTCCTGCCGTCCCGTCTTTTACAGGACTTGCGTAGGAACCCACCACGTTCCGCCGTGTCGCGTTGGGGCGGAAAACTCGGTATTTTACCCGTTCCAGCCGGAACTTCGCCGCTTGGGCGAAACAGTGCGAAACGGCTTTCTCGAAGTTTTCCCCTTCTTGCAAATTCACCTTCCGTGCGGTATAATCGTCCTACCTGAATGGTCGTAAATCACAAGCCAAACTTACCGCAACAATGCCGTCCAAAAAGAAAAAAACGAAGATTGAACTGACTCCTGAAAATCGTGAGCAGACGCTCAAGGATTTCAAAATCCGCCCAAACTCCGACATTTTTTTCGCAACGTATTTTTCCGACCCGAAGCACGAAAGTACGCTCGTAAATTTAATTAACTCCGTTTTGACGGACTCAAGTGACCCACCAATTGTCAGTGCTTTAGTGCTCAACCCGTTCAATATCAAGAAGTTCGCCGTTGACAAAAGCATGATTTTGGACGTGCGGGCGAAAGATGAAAGTGGGCGGATTTTCGACATTGAAATTCAAATGTACAGTCATCTGGCGTTCAAGGAGCGGATGCTTGGGTATTGGGCTGACACCTATTCGGGACAGCTTTTTCGAGGCGATGATTATATTTCGCTCAAGCCGGTGGTGTCAATTATTATAATTTTTGAGAATATTTTTCCCGAACTGAAAAACAGGCATCAATTGTTTCATTTGGTGTCAGACGAGAATCCGAAAGTGCTGTTTTCGGAACATATTTGCATCCATGTATTGTGTCTGAAGGGCGTTGGACTTGAGCATTTGGAAAACATTCACGATTGGAACGACGCGCTGCAAGGTTGGTCGTTGTTTTTTTCGTGTGAACCGGAAGAATTGGAGGAACAAATGTCAGTGATTAGTACGAAAAATCCAGTTTTGAGCGACGTTGGTAAGGAATTTCGGCGATATTCGAGCAACCCGGAGATGCGAGAAATCGAGCGTAGTCGGATGCTTTACGAAGCGTTCCACCGTCTCGAACTTGGCAAGGCAATGGAAATGCTGAAAGAAGCTGAAGAAAAGGCCGCTACGGGCGAAGCCAGAGGCAAAGCAGAAGGCAAAGCAGAAGGTAAAGCAGAAGGTAAAGCAGAAGGCATTGCAATTGGCGAAGCGAGGAAAATAGCTCGTCTTCTGGAACGCCGTTTCGACAATGTTCCGAGCCAACTTAACGACGCATTACTCAAAATTGCTGACTTGGACAAATTAGACGAGCTTTTTGATTTCGCTCTTGATTGCCAAACGCTAGAAGATTTTCAGAAATCCATATAAATGCTCCAAGCGGCTCTTGCCGCCACAAAACCGCCGGTTTGCGCCGTGTTGCGAAGAAACGGAAACCTCGATATTTTACCCGCCCAACCGATACTTCGGCACTTGAGCGAAAATGGGGTGGTACGACAAATTTCTGTCGCCGTATTATTGCAAAGCCGTTTTGATTGTGATACTGTGATGATGGTGGAAAGTCGGTTCTACGACTGTAGCCTGTTTCCACCTTGTTTCGGTCCTTTTCAGCAAACGCTATTTCAACCCACCTATTCGCTTACTCCGGCTTTTCAATTTGTGGTCTCTGTTTGTTACGGTCGGTAGATGTCTTTCCTGCCAATTCAGCGGAACCTGTGATTGATGAATTTGTTTTAGGATATATGCAAACACTTGTTTTGAAAGTCCGTAATACGCTTTACTCGGCTATTGACGATTACTTTCGGTCAACTAATTTTTACGAAGTGGCACCGCCGATACTCACCCCACTTTCTTGTGAAATTGCATGTGTGGGTGGGTCGAACCTAATATCTGTAAACTATTATGGACAGAATGCTTACCTTTCGCAAAGTGGTCAATTATATCTTGAGTCGCTTGCATTGCAGCTTGGAAACCCGGTACAAAAACGCGCCGGGAATTTCTATCTGGTAGTCGCCGGTGGTGTCATGGATGTGAACCACGTCCTGAATCTCACCGACAGCAATTCTGTCTTTGTACACAAAACCGGTTCTTGCAATCCGCATCGCAACCGGCATCGAAAGGGTGTCAAGCGTTAAGCCGTCCATGCGATAAAGTCTGTACGGCTGGCTGTTTGCGCCGCCTGCGATAAATGAGACGTGAAAGCCTGTTTTGTCGCACCAAGCGGTTGGCGAACATTCAATAGTGCCATGTTCAAATCCGGTTTCAATCCGCCGGTGTTCGCCGGATTCTGTAACGTAATAGAGCTTCCAGCATTTTTCGCTTTCACACGCTTCGGCAGCGGTATAGAGCAGGATTTTTTGTCCGGTGGTGTCGCGGAATAAAAACGGCATGTGCGTCAGTTTGCCGCTATTTTCAAGCTCCGCGAGTATTTTTGTTAAGGCCATTTTATTGTTCCCTCCTCGTCTTCGCAGCCGATTTCAAGCTGCATATAACCGTTGTAACTGTAATTCGATCTGAATTCGTCCGGCAATCCGGCGAGTTTGCCGTTAGCATCAACACGTCCATTGCCGTAAAAAAGTCCGGCACCGGTCTCACGCAGCCGCCAGTACGCGCCGGGTGGTGCCATCTCGTCTCCCTGATATTCCCGCAGGTCCCAAACCGGTGTCGTCGAGTTCGTGACGAAGGTTCCAAGCACCTTAGGTTTGCATGGGCAGCAAACGACACATTCGCTTTTCGCATTGAAAACAGCGGTGTTTCCATTGGCACGCACGCCGATGGTGCCATTTTCTTTGAGTATCAGTTCGCCCGGTTTTGCCATAAGATTTTATTTGCAGGTGCCAAGCACGAAGGTTTCGTTAATCCAGCCGATGACCAGCTTGTCGTCGGTGTTGTAATGAGCGTACCCGAAAGTCGCTGGTGTCATTTTGCCGATTGATGGGCGTTTCCACTGGTGCGGTGATGCCGTCGGGTCAATTTCCTCGCCGAGTTCCTCGTCCGTTGTTGCGTGTGTTACGGAATAAGTCCACGACGTTTTCTTCTCGTCTGTCCCGTCTTCGCCGCCGGTTTTCTTGAGCTTTATAGGAAAAACAAGCGACATCCCTCCGCCGCCGATACGGATAATCGCCCAGCGGGGATTCGCGTCTGGCTCGGACCAGAGTACCTCTGTGTTGCCGTTTGACTTGAGAAATTGCGTGTCGCTTTCGGTAATATCGCATGAAGTCGGTTCCTTTTCGCCATCATGTTTGAGCCGTGCAAACGTGACACCATGCACGCAAGCGCGGACGACCTCGCCCGCACTCGCATCGGATTGCAGTATCGCAAATTTCCCCTTGTGCTTCTTTTTTGGTATGACACCACTAAAGATAATGTTACCGGTATCACCGGTTGGCATCGGCGAATCGAGTCCCACCACGTCGAACTTGTAAAGCTCCCTGTTGGTGTCATTCGCAACATGAACGAACAGCGAATCGAAGCCGCGATTTTGCGGGGAAAGCGTAATTTTACGGTTCCGGTGTGCCTCGGCAGCATCAAGCATCGCGTTGTAAGTGGATGCCGGAATGATGAGCGGTTCGCCGCTGCTTACTCGTCTGAACTCATTTTTTCCCATGTTCTTGTCTAAAAAAATCTAAAATCCTATGCCGAGTGTTCCAAAATTCAGCCCCTGATAAACCTGCTCAATGTACGCTTCGACAGGAACTTTGACGGTGATGTTCCCCTTCTTCATTTCCGCCCAGCGAACCCACAAATAATCCCAGCCGTATTTGAACGGGATGGTCATCTCACCGATTCGGATATTTTGTGCGTTCGGTGACACCGCAAATTTGAACGTCATCTCAACGGAGGTGTCACCGCTCCGATACGAGCCGCTCGCACCCAAGAACCGCACTTCCCCATCACTGAAACCGCGAAACGGCATGTTGTTGACGCAGCCGTAGGCACGTCCCAAAAATGCGATGTATTGCGTTGTCAGGAACCACGGATAAAAGTGTGCCGTTTCCGTAAAAGTCGAGACGGCGGTGTCAATATGTAGCGGTCCTTCCACCGATTTACCGTTTACGATTTCCTTTTGACCCGGCGCAAGAAACCGTGTTTTGTGGACCGGTCCGCCGATGGATGCCTGCCAAGGGAATCCGAGCTTTCCGCTGTGTACAATGTCCCGCGAAAACTCCGTGTCCCTGCTGATGATGCCACTTGCAGAAATGACACCGCCTGCTATCGCAATGTTCGTCGAGTGTCCCACACCCGCCCATTCCTTATGGTCACGGCGAATCGGTATCCGCTGCGATTTTATCGCCACACCCGACAGGTCTACGATTATCGGGTAATCAAATCCCCGCACGTTCGCCACCGCGCCGGTATACGCTCTCAATCCGGCGTTTCTGTGCCATCGCTTCCTTCACCGGGTCAACATGCTCAAAGCCATCCCAAAACCAACGTGCTTGTAAATTAGTGGTGTCATAACCTGAAAGATTGTTTGCCGCCTTGTACTCTGCGAGCCACGGCTGAAAAATCTTTTCCATTACGATATTTCCACAGTGCGTTTGTTCGATTTTGATTGCCCGGTGATACACCTGATGGTCGAGTCTGCCGGATGCGTAATTATGCTGACTGGAATCACCGGTAACGATATTGATGGGAATCTGCAAAGCACGTCCAATCTCACCCAAAATCTCACGCTTGAATTCCGGGTAACGAGTGCAAGGCTGTTCCGCCTTCATCTGACCAAGCTGATACCCTTCCGGCAAAACAGTCGCCTGCTGCCGGTCGAGACTCACGAGGTCAAACGGGTTGCCAGCCGTCGCTTCCCCCTCTGGTGTCAGAGTCGTATAAATCACCATCGGAAACCGTGCCGCCGTCTCCGCCGCCTCAATGACAGCCAGTGTATAACGCCGCAATTGTGCAAAAAGCGGTAATGCTGGCACCAGTTCCGGCACACCGCGATGCTGTTCAGGACGGTCGCTGCGGAACCAGTGAATCATCGCAGATGCCGGAATTCGTAGCGTTTCGTCACGCATTGACTTCAAATCGCCCGGATGAGATTTCAGCAGATGGTAATTCGTAACATTCCCGAACTTGTCAAACTCAATCCCGTCAACAATGGTGTCATCAAGCGAAAACGGTGATGCGATTCGCTCCGCCTCTATCGGCGTAATATCAAGTTTCACGCTGTGACTGATTTTTTGGTTAGAGGTCAGAATCGCAAAAACCTCGCCGTCCGTCGCTTTCGCCATTCTCATTGTGCGGAGCTTTTCCGGCAAGTTCACCGCCTGAGTCCAGCTTTCAAAATCGTCTTCGATTTTGCGTATCACCTTGTCGTCACGTTGAGATAATTGCAGTCGAGGTCCCGTTCCAATGGTGTCAGTTGCAAGCGTCAGCACAATCCCCTTGCAGTACGAATTGTTCGCCGTTTCATAGCGAGAGCGATTCCGCAGAATCCGCCGCACTTCCGGTGTCATACTGCTGTCCGCCGAGTACGCATCCGCCATGCTCCAGTGCCGCTGGTTTTCACGGGTCGTCTGGGCGGCATCATATTTACCCTCCGCCCAAGGGCTTTTCTTCTCTCGGAAGAAATTCAAAAGTTTTTTTATCATTTTGTTAATCAGCCGTACCCGGCATTTGAAGTTTTGTAAATCGAATTCCAAGCCCAGAAGATTTAGCGGCACGCTGTTTTTTCAGGTATTTGTCCGCTTCAATCTGGTCCCGAATACGGAATCAACGAAAGCAACGTAAGCAAATTATCCATTCGGGACAACAACCAGCGAGAGGTGGCTGTATACGACCGCGGCTGGGACGTTCTTCCCGAAAACAATTTTATTGTTGGCATGGTTGATGCCATTGTCGAATATTACGCACCAAAAATTTGACACCGAAACAAATCAACAAATTTTACCGCTGCTTATCTAAACATAGGCGGCATAACCCTTTACATTTTTAGGAGAACAAAACCATGACAGGCAGAATTAAAATCGGACATTGCTACATTGCGAAACTATCGAAAAAACAAGCACCGGTGCGGGTTGATTCCACCAACCCGGACGGCGGCTGGAATGTGCGGAACCTCGAAACAGGACGGCTCACCGTCGTCAAGGAAAAGGATAAATTCCTGCGCGAATGTGAGGATGCCGACATGACAACCGAAGTGACACCAAACCGCAGGCAGCGTTCCGCTGCACCCGTGTCGCCTTCGGCAGAGCAAAACACGCTCGTCGATGCCTCGCTGGATTTACCCGAAACAAAACCAGAACGCAAACTGTCGGTACTTGATGCCGCCCACAAAGTTTTACTCGAAGTAAACGGCGAGCTTTCCACGCCGGAGATCATAAAAATCGCCATCGAAAAGGGGTATTGGACAACCGGCGGCAAAACCCCGGCAAGTACACTTCACGCTGCAATTTCAAGAGATATTGCGAAAAACGGTAACACCTCTCGGTTCCTCAAAGGGGAACGTGGAAAGTTTCTCGCCAATTTGCCGTATTAAACAGATTCGGTGTCATCGACGCATTTCAAAATCCGCGACTCCAAATAGCGAATCGCGGACATCTTCACTCGGGGTAAAAGTTCAATATCGTTTTCTTCAATTACCGTTACTGGTATTTTTAGTTTCAACGCCTCGAAAATCTCTTGCTTGACACCAACGCTTTCTTTCCAACC
>JBOFQC010000848.1:0-9754 GCA_051660725.1 Thermoguttaceae bacterium | reverse complement strand
AGAGAAATAGAATACGTGTGGTTTTTTCATTTATATATAATGGTATACAAGTAGCTTGATTATACAATAATAGCCGACAGGAAACTATAGCCGTCCGCCGGTCTTCCTTGTTTATTACAATTACGGGAGCGAAACGCTTACTCCGTCGTTCATAATTGAGAGTGCTTCAAGTATCGGGAAAGCACACGTTGACGAAATCATCTGAACAGAAGCGTCACCCATTACAAATGGACAAACGCCGGTATGGTAGCTCCCAAAACCGTAGTTGCGAATAGGATTGAAATCGTCTTCCTTGAAATCGCTGGAACGCGCGATTGGAAACTCAAGTTTGGTATACGGAGGAACACCATTTTGGTCGTCATAACTACTAATACTTCTTCCACTTGCGGGAGATTTCCAAACGCCAGTCATTAAGTATGAGCAGTCGCCGCTATTCGGTTGATTAAGTGCAGGCCCAATTTCGGTTCCGTCGCATTTTCCAACTCGACCGAGTGGAATATGTTTTTCCCCGATGAATAATTGATTTGTAAGCCCGTCAGATACCGAACCAAACGAAACCCGCAATGTCATAGAACCATCTGTCCAATTGCCGGATGTGGAATGCGCAACTTGGAAAGGACTTAAAACGTTGGATTGCATCGTAAGGTACCCGCCGCGTGAATCAGTACCGTGATCCCACCAACCGATTCCGGCCCGTGAAGAAACCACATACGCATAATCGCCCTGTGGTCCTGGCTTATTACCGGCATTTGAACCGGTAATTACTGCCCCGTTTCCGCGTCCTTTGCTCGGACATTTGTAAATCGGGACGCTTCCCAAAGAATTCCGCTGTTCTGGCGTTATTTTGCCATTCCACATTCCGTCATATGTAACGTAGTTTCCCCAACCCGGATCGTAACTCTGATAAATAATGTCGTGTAACGCAGTTTGCTCAATATACGGGTACAGGAAACCAAAGAGCGTTGATCTGTTATGATCGAAAAAATTTGATGGAGGAAGAGCATTCCTTGCATCGTGAAAATTGTGTATCGCCAAGCCGACTTGTTTCAAGTGATTGGCACACTGCATTCTTCTTGCTGCTTCTCTGGCCGCTTGAACTGCTGGCAAGAGTAAAGCTATCAAAATACCAATAATTGCAATAACAACTAAAAGCTCGACAAGCGTGAAAGCTGATCTCCCTCGGGACTTTTGCCAACTTATACCAACTTTTTCTTCTGATTTTTTTGTTTTTTTCATTTTGTGCATTTCTCCTAAATAATTTCAAAAATAATAATGAATGAAAAGTCAACAACGAAATTTTATCCTATATAACCATCTGCATTATACTAAAATATTGCTTGCGTTAATACGGAGGCAAGCGTCGCATTTTAGTAATTATTACTCCTCAATTTACTCATTGTACTTTATTCAATATTTATTAATCTACGCAAAAAATTGTGCATGTTTGCTGAAGTCGTAAAAACTCGCCAGCTCTTGGCTTTTGCGTCTCTGTTTCACGTCACCAGTAAAAGTATAGGGCAAATTTTTGTAAACGTAAGTCATAGAAAAAAATCGGTTTCTATTGTTTTTACGTCTGTGCGCTGGTATCTTGACTTGTTGTTTTTACTGTAGCACGGCATATTTTATCATGGCAAAGAAATTACTGAAAATTCTTTTGGCGCTAGACGCGACCGGTATACATGATCGTAATATCATTCGTGGCGTCGCCTCTTTTTCACGTGAAAAGCAGCTAAATTGGGACATAAGAATCGTTTCTCGTGATGGAGAATCGGCTCACTATACAATGCTTGATCCATTATATGAAACGCAATATCAGCTTAAATGGATTCCAGATGGAATGATAATCAGTGCGAAAGAAGCTTTTTTGCTTAAAACTTACAAAAGCAAAAAAATCCCTTCGGTTGTTGTCGACGAAAAAAGTCTCGGATTCGAAATACCACCGAATGTTCCTTCAATTTCTGCCGACGATTTGGGAATAGCACGTTGTGTAGCAATGGAGTACATTGAACGCGGCATGACATCATTGGCGTATTGTGGTATTCCTGATTCGCCGCTTACTTATTGGTCGCGCATACGGGAACAGGAGTTTGAGCGGGTAGCAAAGGAGAATAATGTTTCATGCTCAATTTTTCCTGCTCACGCCGTTGCACAAAAATCATTGCAGACGCAAAAAAAAGTCTTAATTTCTTGGCTGCAAAGCCTGAAAAAAACCGTTGGAATAATGGCTTGCTACGATATTCGAGCAATTCATATTCTTTACACTTGCAGGGAAATAGGTCTTTCCGTGCCTGATGAAGTTGCGATAATTGGTTCAGGAAACGACAGAACAGTGTGCGAATTAAGCATTCCGTCCCTGAGCAGTGTTGAGCAAGGTGGCATGGAAATTGGTACAAGAGCAGCCGCAACGTTACATTCAATGCTTTTGGGAGACGTCCAAAAAACGAAACAATGCAAAATTATTGCGTCACACGGCGGAATAATCGCTCGTGAATCAAGCGACTTTTGGGGAATTAATGACGAAGATGTTCGTTCTGCTCTCGAATTTATTAGAAACAACGCCAGCAACGGCATCTTTGTTAAAGATGTGGTTGACATTGTACAAATTAGTCGTTCATCATTGGAACAGCGATTTTCCAAACTTGTTGGACACAGTATCCACACAGAGATCAAAAAATGTCAAACAAGAAAAGTGTCATATTTACTCAGAACGACGTATATGACTTTGGAACAGATTGCGGAACAAACAGGTTTTCCGCACATACAGCACATGGCGACTCTTTTTCGTAAGCATTTTGGGCTAAACCCAACTGAATACCGACTTCTACACAGGCAATAGACTGCTTGAAAATGTTGGGATGATTGATGATTAAAGTTGGCCCTGCAAACCAGAAAACCTGCCCGGCGATGTAATCTGTAATGTAAAAGCAAACTGTAAATTTTAATCTTTTCACGGCAATAAGATCAGCAGTAAAATATAATCGGCAAGTTTGTATTCTGCGCAATTTGCCTGTTTTTCCACAGCCACATAGTCTTCTGCGAAAATTCATGCGTTTTTTCTTTTTCGGGCAAATTTCAACTTTAAACTGGAGAAAACACGTTGACATTGCCGATAAAATTGGATGTATCAATAATTCCGTTCAGTCAATTTTATCAAAATGCAATTTCGGCTCGGATTTACCTTCCAGATTCTAATACTTTTACTGCTGAGCAGCGGGTGCCAGATGATGCCGGTCACCCGACTCAAGCCGGTGTTGAAGAATCCGTACCCACAGTATACTAATATTGTGGTTGTGCCTTTTGTAAACAAAACCGATAATCCCAAAGTGGACGGTTCGTTCTTCGCACAATCTTATGCCGCTGAACTTCAATTAATTCCTGGCTTCGATGTAGTACCCGTGCGTGCTGTCGAAGAAAAAATGCAGGAATACGGACTCACAAAAATTAATGGGCCCGAAGACCTGCGTTATCTTGGACGTCTTCTCGGTGCCGATGTTGTTGTGATTGGCCGAGTTAATAATTATGAACCGTATTATCCGCAAAAACTCGGGCTCACAGTCGAGTGGTACGCAGTAAACCAATATTTCCAACCGATTCCCGTTGGACACGGATTACCTTGGGGAACCACTCAAGAGGAAAACATTCCTTATAGAATCGTGTCAGCAGCGGAATTCGATCTTGCCAGATCACAGTTGGCGACGCAAACCCCAGATGACCCGGAAGGCGAAGAAGCGTTTAAAGCCTTTGTCTTGTCAAGGGAAAAAGAAAAACAACGTCAACTCGAAGCCGCACAGCAGCCGGTGCAACTTCCGCCTCCCCCCCCTAATTCGCTTGACCCGGATGACCCGGATTACGAAGAATACGATCCGCAGGCGGAAATGTACAAAATTCTGCAACAAAAGAACGTTGACCAACAGCTTTCTTACGCTTTTGGTGGAAGAACGGCTATTCCGCAAGGGAAACAAAATGTAAGGATCACTACCCAAAACGCGGAAGCGATCAAACGTAAATGGCTTGAGGAACTCAAAGAAGAAAATAACGAAGATTTTAATCTGCCGCTTACGTCGCCGATACCGGGAGGAACCAAGTCAAGTGATTGGACCGACAAGTCGCATTCAAACGAAACATTGAAAGGATTTACCCCCAAAACTGACAAGTCGCAAACGGGTTCTGGAAACACGTACAGAGGTCAAAATTATAATCCACAATTTCCTCCGAATCAAACTGCTAATTCCGTTGGCGGCAACAGTATTTTCATAGCGTTGTCACCGGAAGGAATGCCAATGGCAGCATACCGAATTGATCCGCAAACAGGAATGGTGACGTCTGAAGTGCCGCTTTCGGAGCTTGGATTAGGTCCTTCCCAGTTGCAAACAACCGTACCGCCGGTACCGAACTATTACGCAACAATGCCGGGAATGATGCAGCCGAACGGTCAAATAGCACCGGAACCGAACAGATTTCCTGGCCTACCGGACAACTGGCCTGATCCGCGTGGGTTGATTCCGAACGGTCCGGTTGAGAAAAAACCGCAAGGTACAGTGCCGTCAAACGCACCGGTCATGTCGCTGACGAAACAGTACATGGCTAACGATTCGGAATTAACGCAGGCTTTGGAAGACTACAATTTCCATTTCCGAGATGACAGAAGAAGTGGCAATTGGCAAATGCTGTTATTGGATGCGGACTCATTTGTTTCGTTTTGTTGTCGAATGCACATTTGGGAAATGCTGGGGTCACGTGGCGGTGCCGATAAAGCGATACAAGTGAAAAGAACCTGGAAAATGTGGAACGGCGGAATCAGGCCGTACTAAACAAGCGAATTTTCATCCGAATTTTCCACAAAAAACGATTATGCCGACAAATTTGTCGATTTTGTTGAAAAAAAAGTAGACAATCCGACCACCTGACACGTAATACTAACCGATACTATTGGATACGGTGGTTTGGTTACCGTGAAACGATTGATTTTTGAGTGTAAACCGAGCAATTATACTGTTCATCGACATAAAGCTCACCTTATCCGAATTTAGGGTTTTCGATGTTTTTCACAATCAAACCGACAAAATTTCGGTAAACCGAGCCGACCAAAGGGAGGTGAATAACTTTCCGCGAAGCGTATAAAAGTACCGTTACGGTACATATCGGTTTATTTTGTAATAGGAAGCAAGTTTAACAAATGAAGGATTCAAAAACCGTGAGTCAAGACATTAATGTGTTAGCTTTGGTTAAAGGAACGGAGAGATACGTATTTCTTTACAACGACCAGAATCGAGCGGAGACGCTTCGGGTGCTTGGGCGGTTCGCTTCGAATCCGGAGTTAAGTTTCACGTGGTACGATGCGGCGGTGTTGAGTCAGAAAATACGCCAAGACAGCCAAAAAGCGCCGGCCAAGATGCCGAACTTCGAGTTCGAAACTGCGAGATACAATTTACCGCTCACTGCAGAAAACGACTTTTTCTAGAAAATATTGGGAAAAATTAGGTTTTGCTTTTTTGAAAGTGGTTTTTCAGCCCCCCGGTTTACTGGAAGTGTTTTTGGTATACAATCTTTAGAGTAATATTTGGCGGCGTAGCTCAGTTGGTTAGAGCAGCGGAATCATAATCCGCGTGTCCGGGGTTCGAGTCCCTGTGCCGCCATTTGTTCGTTCAAAGCCGTGAGTTTGTCTCGCGGCTTTTTTTGTTCTTACGCTGGTGCCGTGTGCCACATCTTCCGATAACTTTTTATACCGTAAAACGGCAATAAAGTCATCTTTTTATTGCTGGCTTAACCTTTGCTTTCGCTTATTTCAGGCGTTGACAAAGTCGAAAAATTCACTACAATTCCTGTATAATATACCGTAGCACGGCATGGCGGTACGCTTCGCGGAAAGTGTTCCGCCTTCCGTTGGTCGGCTTCGTTTACCGAGGTTTTGTTTGCTGGAAAAGGTAAACTTCCTTTTTTCCCGACCTTGGAAAAGTAACTTTATTGCCGTTAGACAGTATTTCAAGTTAAATTTCCGTTCAACGCACGCAATTTTGTTGTGCAAAATAAAACCAATCAACATACTCGAAATATGCCATTCGATTCAGTAGTACTCGTAAAGCAAGTTCCAGATACGGCAAACATTACAACCGACGCGATGAAAGATGACGGAACCGTCAATCGTGCGGCACTGCCAACTATCTTCAATCCAGAGGATTTGCACGCCCTCGAATCGGCTCTCGAAGTCAAAGAACGCTTCGGCGGAACCGTTACCGTAATCAGTATGGGTCCACCAAAAGCGTCCGAAGTCTTACGCGATTGTTTATATCGGGGCGCGGATCGGGCTATTTTGGTCACCGACAGACGTGCGGCGGCAAGCGACACACTTGCAACAAGTTACATTCTTTCGCAGGCCGTCAAAACAGTTGGCAAGTTCGATTTCGTATTCTGCGGAAGACAGGCAATTGACGGGGACACGGCACAAACCGGTCCGCAATGTGCCGAAAAATTAGCTATTCCGCAGATTACTTACCTCGAAGAAATCGTCGATATCGAGGAAAAAAACAGTCAAAAATTTGCCACTCTTAAAAGAAATACCGGAAACGGTTGGGAAGTAGTCCGTGTAAAACTCCCGATTCTTGCGACCGTGATCGAAACCGCCAACGAACCGCGTCCTTGGGCAGCGAAAAAGTTGATGAAGTTCAAAAACAAAGACGTAATCGAACAATGGGACCTCGACAGCATCAACGCTGATCTGAACCGTTGCGGAATCGCAGGTTCGCCGACGAAAGTTTTCCGTATTCAGTCGATTATCCTTAAAAAAGAAGGATTCACTGATATTCCAGCGAATAATGAAGGAATCCACAAACTGATTCACGAACTCGTTTCGGACAAAACTCTTGGTTAGTTTTTCTATACCGTAGCACGGCATGGCGGTGCGCTTCGCGTGAAGTGTTCCGCCTCCCGTTGGTCGGCTTCGTCTACCGAGGTTTCGTTTGTTAGGAAAGGTAACCTGCTTTTTTTCCCAACCTCAGAAAGGTAACTTTATTGCCGTTGAACAGTATATATAAGATGCGTTTTTATTTTGGTTGCCCAGTTTCTTCGAAATTGGGGCGGCTATTCGGAGAAAGTCGCCTACCTTCAAAACAGCGTAAGCTTTTTCTTTCTTATTCTTCGTTACTTAATCCTATTTCGTTCAAAAAGTTAGCAAGAGAATCCCGCTCAAGGATAATGTAATAGCTTAAATTCTTTGACCGCAGCAAGTCGTCATGCTGCAAAAGAAATTCAAATTTTTGCTCTCTTCCATCTTCGAACATAAAAAGAATCATTCCGTCAGAGGAACATTTGCATTGAGTTGTTTTTCTGCCAGAGTCAATCAGTTCTACCAGCTCTTCAATTTGCTGCGGATTAAGTTCAATAATAGCTTTCTGACGCTCTTTGTTATCAAATAGTTTTATTGTTGCACTTACTGGCAATGTTTTTCCACCTACGTAAAATCTCTTCTTCGGGGAAGTATCAATTGAACAGAGTATTACGCAAAGCAACACCAAAACAGTTGCGACACATAAAAGTAATATGCTTATACCACGACGTTTATGCATTTTCGCCTCTTCGAAATCGAAATTACTTTTTGTGTACAAGGTTGGCGACTTTCGGTGAAAGTCGCTCCATTCTCGGATAAACTGAATCTACCTTTACGAAAATACTGCGAGAAGATGCTCAATACTATCTGACATTACGCATATTTCTGCGGGTTGAACCTGCCTTTGGCGTATTATTTTTCATTACCTTATCAGTAACCGGTGAGATTTCTGCTGCCCAGATTTCGTAACCAGCATGATTCGGATGCAAAAGGTCGGGCATAATATCTTTCGACAAAACGCCTTCACTTGTCAGTAACTTGTCGTTAATGTCGACCAGTTCTACGTTTTTCATTCCTTTTAGCAAGTCGGGCAAAAATGCGTTGATTTCGTTTACACGTACTCTGGCCCAATCGTTGACGTTTTCTTCGCGTGGAAAAACTTTCAAAACAACGACTTTAATGTTCGGGTACTGTTTTTGCAGCTTTTCGACAATTGCTTTGATTCCGAGCGCAATCTGATACGGTGTGTTATTCGGATTATGAATGTTGTTCGTACCAATCATGATTTCCGCAGCTTTCGGCTTGATTTTCGAAAGTGGTAAATTTTCCAGCCGCCAAAGCACATGCTGCGTCTGGTCGCCGCTAAATCCGAGATTGATCGGTTTGTATTCGCCGAAAGTTTTGTCCCAGAGTTCATTTTCGTTATCCCAACCGTGCGTGATTGAGTCGCCGATCATAAGGAGTTCGACTTTGCCTTCGTTCATTTGCGCGACATTTTTTTCGTGACGATCTTTCCACCACTGTTCGCCTAATCTTTCGGCAGGTTCGGTTGCCGGATTCTTTTCATTGAGCAGCTTTGAAATCGTCGGTTCAACCGCTCGGGCCCAAAGTGCGTATCCTTTTCCTTCCGGATGCAAGAAGTCGGGCATAATCTCTGGAGGAAGCGTTCCGTCTTTTTCAAGGAAGTTGGCGTTAATGTCAAGAAGTGTGACGTTTTTCTCGTTTTTCAGCAGTTTCGGAAGATACGAATTGATTTCGTCAACTTTTTTCCGCAAGTCACCGTCCGCTTTGTTATCACGTGGAAATACATTAAGAACGAGAATTTTCATCTCCGGAAACTCTTTTTGAAGGCGGTTTACAATTGCTTTAATTCCGTCAGCCGCTTCTTTGGGATTAGTACTGCCGTGCCCGACGTTATTGGTTCCGATCATTATCACGGCCAATTTCGGCGAAATTTTATCAAGCGGTAAATTGTCGAGCCGCCAAAGCACATGTTCGGTCCGGTCACCACTGAATCCAATATTGATTGGTTTGCGATTTCCGTAATACAAATCCCACATAGCTTTGCCGTGTCCTTCCCAGCCGTGTGTGATTGAGTCGCCGATCATAAGAACGTCAATGTCGCCTTTCGACATTTGTTCGACATTAGCGGCATGTCGTTGCTTCCACCAATCTGCATTTACAGGTTCGGGTGTAACGGCAATGTGCTGTGCAAAACTGACTGCTGACATTAAAGAGAGTAGTAAACCAAGAGCCAAAAACGTAATGGTTTTATGTTTCATATTTTTCTCCTTTTTAAATGATAGTGGGGGAATAATAGGGAATTGGGGTGAGATTTAGCTGGCAATAATTTGCAGCAGGTGTAAGGTTTCATGTGAGATTTTCTTGTGTCCGACAATAACTTCTTCAAGCGGTGTGAGGGCAAGTTCGCCGCCAATCATCCCGGCCATTTTGTCGGTCTCACCGTTGTGGACGGCTTCGACTGCATAGCATCCGAGTTCGGCGGCCAGAATTCGGTCGGCAGGAACCGGCACCCCACCTCGTTGGGTGTGTCCGAGTACGACGACTCTTGAATCGAACGGATTACCAGCCTCTTTTAGTGATTGCTGCAATTTGTACGCGCCGCCGTGATCGTCACCTTCTGCGACAATCATGATTACGGAAGTTTTACCAAGCTGTTGAATATCGTGAAGTTTTGCTATCAGCGTTGAAATTTCAGTCGGAATTTCCGGCACGCAAACGAGTTCGGCACCTGAAGCAATCGCGGTATGCAGAGCCAAATCGCCGCAGTGACGCCCCATAACTTCGACAAGAAACATCATGTCGTGCGAACCGGCGGTATCTCGAAGTTTGTCAACGGCATCAACCGCTGTATTAATCGCAGTGGCGAAACCAATCGTCACATCTGTGCCGAGCAGGTCATTATCAATT
>JBOFQC010000847.1:0-5221 GCA_051660725.1 Thermoguttaceae bacterium | reverse complement strand
GAAACAATACATGCAGGCCAGCATCCTGATCCAACAACAGGAAGCTGTGCGGTACCGATTCATTTAACTTCGAGTTACGCTTTCAAAAGCAGCGAACATGCGAAAAATTTGTTCGACCTGAAAGTACCGGGTTACATTTACACCCGACTTGGTAATCCGACAACGGACGTTTTCGAGCAGCGAATGGCAACCCTTGAAGGGGGGATTGGAGCCGTTGCGTTTTCAAGTGGGCAGCAAGCGGCAGCAATTGCCATTCTGAATCTTGCGCAGTGCGGTCAGCATTTCATCGCTTCCGACAGCTTGTACGGCGGGACGATTTCGTTGTTTAGCAACACGTTCAAAAAATTCGGTATCGAAGTTACGTTTGTGGACATGTCGAATCCGGCAAACATAACCGCTGCCGTGAAACCGAACACGCGAGCGGTGTTTTACGAAACCGTTGCGAACCCTAAGAATCTTGTGCTGGATTACGACAAAATCGCTGAAGTTGCCCACTCTCGCGGTTTGCCGGTTGTGTGCGACAACACGACAATGACGCCAATGTTGTTCAAACCGTTTGAACATGGTGCTGATATCACAATGTACAGTGCCACGAAAATGATCGGCGGACACGGAACAAGTATTGGTGGCGTCGTAATTGACAGCGGTAATTTCAATTGGGGTAATGAGCCGAAAAAATGGCCGCAGTTCACGGAACCGGACCCGGCGTATCACGGACTGAATTTCTACGAAACGTTTGGAAAAGCGTGTTACATCGCGACTTGCCGCACCAATTGGTTGCGTGACCTCGGCGGTTGTATTAGTCCAATGAACGCGTTTCAGCTTCTGCAAGGTTTGGAAACGCTGCATTTGCGGGCACCGAGACATTGTGAAAACGCACTTGCACTCGCAAAATGGCTCGAAAATCATCCGAAAGTTTCGTGGGTTAATTATCCGGGGCTTGCTTCGCATCCGAATCATGAGCTTGCGAAAAAATATCTGTCAAAAGGTTGCGGAGCGATTTTAGGTTTCGGAATCAAAGGCGGCACAGACGGAGGAAGAGCTGCGGGTCAGAAATTCATTGAGTCGGTTAAATTGGCAACTCATCTTGCTAATATTCTCGACGCACGGACTCTCGTTATTCACCCCGCCACAACGACGCACGGTCAGCTCAGCAACGAGGAGCTTATCGCTTCTGGTGTCGGCCCCGACTTTATACGTGTAAGTGTCGGCTTGGAAGACATCTCTGATATCATCGCCGATTTCGAACAAGCGTTGGTGTAGACGTTAGATTTTAGATTGATATTAGATAAATTGGTGCCCGTTCACGAAAATTGCTTTTGGAATCCTGACCCGTAGGGTCGCACCATCAATAGCCCAGTACGAGGCGTACTCGCCGCAGTACTGGGTAAGGCGTTTAATAATACAAAACCGACCCTTTAGGGTCGCAAGGTTGGATGTAGCTTTTCCCAAGGTTTCGTGTGCTTCGCTACGCTCGCTACTCAACCTTGGGCTATTGATTGTATGACCCTACGGGTCGGGAAACACAAAAAACTGTGAACGGTTACAAATAAATTTAACACGAACACACTGCCTGATGTTGTATAACGCATAACATTTATTCCACCTAAATGACAACACAAGAGATAATTTCGGTTTTTAACAAATACGTAATAGGCAATTACACCCGGTACCCGGTTGCTTTGGTTAAGGGTGAAGGTTCGTATATTTGGGACGTGGAAGGGAAAAAGTACCTCGACTTCTTTCCCGGTTGGGGCTGCGGTCTGCTCGGACACTGCCCGCCGCACGTTGTCAAAGCGGTGCAAAAGCAGCTGGAAACGCTGATTCATGTGCCAAACACTTGGTACTTCGAGCAACAAGGACGTTGGGCACAGCTTCTTTCGGAACGGAGTTTCGGCGGCCAGGCATTCTTTTGCAACAGCGGTACGGAAGCAAATGAGGCGGCAATAAAACTGACACGGCTCCATTCGCCCAAAGGAAAGTACAAAATAATCACGTTTTTGTCGAGCTTTCATGGACGGACAATGGGCTCAATTTCCGCAACGGCACAGCCGAAATATCACGCCGGAATCGAACCGCTTTTGGCTGGGTTCACTTACTCGCCGTACGGTAATCTTCAAGCCGTTGAAAAATTAATCGACGACGAAACCGCCGCGATTATGATTGAACCGATTCAGGGTGAAGGTGGCGTCAGCATACCGCCTGAAGGTTTTCTGAAGGGACTGCGTAACTTGTGCGACAAACACGGTTTACTGCTTATTTTCGACGAAGTGCAAAGCGGATTCGGAAGAACCGGCGAATGGTTCGGTTACCAGTATTTTGGTGTCGAACCTGATATCATGACGCTTGCAAAAGCGGTCTGCGGCGGAATTGCCGGTGCTGCAATGTTGACGAAAAAAGAGATTGCGCAGAGTTTGAAACCGGGCACTCATGCCGCCACTTACGGAGGAAATCCAATCGCTTCAACTGCAGGTATTGCCGCAATTGAAATGATTGAAAAAGAAGGTCTGCTCGAAAAAGCGAAAAAGCTCGGTCAACTGTTCCGAAGCCGATTCGAAAAAATTGCCGAAGAAAATGACGTAATCAAAGAGGTTCGTGGTGTCGGCGTCATGATCGGTATCGAACTCGCCGTTGACGGCGCTCAGTACGTGAAAGCGTGCATGGATCGCGGCCTGCTCATCAACTGCACACACGGAAACGTGCTCCGTTTATTGCCTGCAATGAACCTCACCGAAGAACAAGCGGAAGAAGGAATTGCGATTATTGCGGACGTACTAAAAAAATAATATCACCTTTTGCTGATTACGCACGGCATAAACCGATTACGTTTACAAAACCGTAATCATTTTATTCGACGAAAATGACATTTCCGATTATTTTGACGCTTCTTTTCTTCGTTCTCCTTATTGGAATTTCAATTTGGTGGTCACGGCAAAACGAGAGCGTGAACGATTTTTTTCTGGGCGGTAAAACGCTCGGACCTTGGATTCTCGCGATTTCTTACGGCACGGCGTATTTCAGTGCCGTGATTTTCGTCGGCTTTGCCGGCAAATTCGGTTGGCAGTTCGGGTTCGGCAGTCTTTGGGTCGGCGTTGGTAACGCAATTATCGGCGGTCTACTCGCGTGGATTCTGCTCGGAAAAAGAACCCGGCGTATGACGCATAATCTGAACACAATGACAATGCCGGAATTCTTCGCCGCGAGGTACGAATCGAACGGGCTGAAAGTCATCTCGGCAATTATCATTTTTTTCTTTTTGACGCCGTATTCCGCATCTGTTTACAAAGGGTTAAGTTACCTTTTCCAGATAACGCTTGAAAACAAGATCGGCTTCACGCCGGTGCTGACGACGATAATGGTGGTGTCACTTCTTTACGTTTCGCTCGGCGGTTACAAAGCCGTTGCCCGAATCGACTTCGTGCTTGGCATCATTATGTTTTTCGGTTCGCTTTTAATGGTGTTTTTCGTTGTGCGGTCTTTTGGTGGATTCGCAAACGTGATTCAAGAAGTGCCGGAAAAACTGGCCGCCCGCATGGAAATGCAAGGCACCGCGGAGTCAGTGACACCAAGTCCCTGGTATGTTTTGCCGTCAGTTATTTTCATGACCTCTTTCGGGGTCTGGGGCCTGCCTCAAATGGTTCACAAATACTACGCAATCAGAGACGAGAAGCAGATTCTTCGTGGTGCCGTAATCACAACGGTTTTCGCTCTCGTGATTGGTTGTGCGGCGTATTTCGTTGGTGCTACAAGTCATTTGCTCGACTTTAACAACATCAGTTTGAAACAAGTTCCTGGCGGAGAAATCGTCGACTTTGACAAACTCGTGCCCGACTTGCTCATGTCGCATTTGCCGCAAGTGCTTATGGGCGTGATACTTTTGCTTGTGCTTTCTGCGTCACTTTCGACTTTAAGTTCGCTTGTTCTGGTCTCCGCGTCGGCCATTACAATTGATTTGTATAAAGGGTACGTCAAGCCAAACGCTTCGGATAAGGAGTCGATGTGGTTGATGCGAGTACTCTGCGCGGTATTTATTTTGTTTTCGTATTTAATCGCGCTTTTGGACCCGGGGTGGATTGTAACACTCATGTCAATTTCGTGGGGTGCCGTTGCAGGTTCTTTTCTTGCCCCATATTTATACGGTTTGTATTGGCGTGGCACCACTCGATGCGGAGCACTTGCCGGCGTGTGGGTCGGTTTGTTGGTCTCCAACGGAATGTTCTCGTACTGGATATTTACATACGGGCTGCAAAAAGCGGCGTCACTGGCAACCGTTGCCGCCAGCTTGGCAATGATTATTCCAATGTTCGTGGTGCCGGTAGTAAGCGTTTTTACCAAACCGCCGAAAAAAGAAACAATTGAGCAGGCGTTTAAACAGTAGTACAATAACGCTTTGCGTAATTTGGTTGCACTTTCTCCGAAAGTCGCTCCAGTTTCGGAGAAACTGGGCTATACCGGAGCCCGGCATGGGCGGGAACCTGCCGTTCAGGCATAAGTAGCTTCGCGTGAAGTGTTCCACCTCCCGCGACCTGCCGTCGAGGCATGAACGACCTGCCGTCGAGGCATGAATAGGTCGGCTCTGTTCCCGAGTTTTTCAATGTTTGGCGCTGATTATCTTCAGCTAACCCTACATTGGAAAACATGCTGTTGATGCCGGGCGACAGTATACCTGTATTTGGACGCTGGTACAAACAAAAAATATCACGCAAATTTTTCTGTAATCATTATAAAAATTTTTCAGGAGAAAATCATGACGATTAATCGAATTAAGGTTTTGTCATTACTTTTGACTTTGTTCGCATTTTTGGCGGTGTCGCAAATGGCGTCGTCCGCCGAGGGAAAAATTAGGACAGTCGATAACGCACGCAATTGGACTAAAAGTGCCGTTCCAAGCAAACCAGTCGCTCAAAAGCGGAGCACCGTTGCCACCAATGTCGCTTATGCCGCTAAAAAAGAAGACGGGAAAAAAATCCGCGTTCTCTTCTTTCACGGCGGACATGGTTTCGACGAACCGGAAATGTACGAGATGCTGGACAGTTTTACTGACATCACTTATGACAAAGCGGAAATGCCGAAAGATGCCAACCTTATAAAACCTGGGCTGGAAAAAGATTACGACTGTTTGGTGATGTATGATTTTTATACATTCCCCTACACAAAAGAGCAAATCGAGAATTTCAAAGAGCTGCTTAACACCGGGATTGGTCTGGTCGTGATGCATCAC
>JBOFQC010000846.1:0-5659 GCA_051660725.1 Thermoguttaceae bacterium | reverse complement strand
AGTAATAAAAACAGTAGTGTCACACCAATGTAAATTGATTGTATAAATGATACAGTTGACTATCTTGCAAGATCGCGGATTTCACTTAGGTCACTTTCACAGGTCGGCCAAAGTGTTACTTCTCCTTGTTCTTTTGCGTGAAACTTGATTCCTAACTCGTATTCGTCCAAGGGCATTTGTCCCGTGCGACGGGTGTCGGTAGTAAACATAACCATCTCGTCCAAAAGAATCGTCATTGCCTTACGAGCCCAGTTTTTGTTTGTGTAGCGTGCGTTTCCGGTCATTGTATTAGTTACCTTCTTGTTTGTGTGGCGTCATGCGTATTAAGTTATTGCATGTTACCTCGTGTTTTTTAGAAAGCAAGTGTATTTGACAATTTTTACAAAGGAAATAATATGAGAAGAGTAATTTATGGTGCTAAGTGTGGAGGAAAGGGCGGGAAATAAACATAAACCAACCACGTTGAAACGTAAGAAAACAGCACCTAACGTAAGCTATAGCTTGAACTTGAGGGCGATGGTCGGCAAGTGCGCAAAAGTGGTTGGTTTAATGCCAAAAGCAGCCGTCAAGTATGCATCGGCTGCCTGAATCTGCTTTTATATCATTCCGCAACATAGAACACTGTTTTGGTTGCGTATCCAACCGGTGCCAAACAACACCAGTTTAGTGTCATTTACAGGCACGAACACGAAACGGGAAGCCAATAGCTTGTCAAGGGCATCAAAAACCGTCTCTTTTTCGGCATGTTCAATTGTTCGCAAGAAACAGGCTGTGTCGCTTTCGTTTGGGTTGCCAAATCCGGGAATGACGCCGTTGTGAAAAACGTAGCCGGTATCGATTTTGAACGGGTGAATATTCCGCATGGAAATAACGCCGCAGGTTGCGTACCGTGCGTGTATTATACGGGTATGCCGGACTGGTTGCGTCAAGGGAATGAGAATTTTAGGTGTTGGTTTTAGGTATCGCTTGATAATATGTCCACGTTTTTTTACGTGTAAAATCCCGATTCCGTCCCGGTTCCGAGTGAGTAAATTTACAATTTGATTTTCCGTCAACATCATTCCAGCAGGTAGTATATATATTCCGCACATAGTTTTGCTCCGTTGTTTGTAAGGTTTGCACCGTTTGGCGTTGGTTTTGGTTTACGATATTTATTGCGTTAAGTCTGACACCGCCCACCGTGTGGCAAGCGGTGCCGTTTGGGGCGGTTTATTGTTCCGAATCGTATTTACGAGCGAGTCTTCTGAATTCTTTAATGATTTCGTTGACCGGTATTTCATCGCTTATGATTCCGTATTTGACACCACCTTTGAGACGAGCGGCTCCGTCTGTCCATCCCAAGAATCCTATCGCACGGTTGAGTTCCGCTTCGCCTTCGTTTTTTCTCGCCCAGCCTCCGCGAGATGGCTTCGGTTCCCAAGCGGGTGTCCGTTTTCCGTCTATTGCACGAAGGGTGATGCCCAAACACATTTGTATCCAACCGGCGATTTTCGTGGCGTTAAGGCTTCCTGAAAAGCAGCGGTATTCGACGCGGTCCTGTCCCCGCGAAAGGTTCGTTATGTTCAAAATGTGGTATCGGTTCGGGTCAAGCGCGGCTTTGGCTTTCGGTTGGTCTCCGTATTTTCGTATGCCTTTGCAGTAGGAACAATTTTCACGTTTGGTCGTCCCGGTTGAGGCGAAAAGTGCCTTCTCTAGGTATGACACCATTCCGAGAAGTCTGGCGAGTCGTTCGGCGGGTGCGTTACGGTCGAAGTTGACGGAAATATGTATTCCGCCGGTCGGAGAAATTTTGAACCCGAGGTCGCGTAGTTTTTGTAACACCGTTATTACTTCATGTATCCCTTCCGCTCCTTTCAATTTTGGGCTGACAATCTCCACCGCGACGTGATTGGCGTGTGTAACGGTTATTGAAGAATCTCGCTCCGCTCGCCAACCGTTTGGCAGGAATGGCACTTGTATTCCGGCATGGTACGGTCCGATTTGCATATCGTGCGTTGTGAGCAAGGTTTGGGGGCACTGTAGTTCTAGTTCCAAGCCAAAAAATGTGTTTTGTGCGTTTGTCGTTGTCATGGTTTCGTCCTTTGTTTTACGGGTTTTTTGTTGTTCGCGGTGTCATCCGCTGCGTTGTTTGTTATGACGCAACATTACCTCAAAAACATAGAAAGCCAAGCTACAACATCGCATTATTTGGAAACTTTCCAAGATTTTCAAAAATAAATTCCGTGCGGTGCCAAACATTTTCAAAAGTGCCGCAAACACCGTAAAAATAAGGGTTAAAACGCCTAAAGCCTACAGGAGAAGTAGCCAATGTTATACATTTCCAGCCCGTTTACTCATGAGAATGACGCCACGCAGAAACGGCGATTTGAAATTGCTGCGCGAGCCAGTGCAAGGCTTATGGCGGCTGGAATTCCGGTGATACCGCCGCTGTCGATAATGCTTGCCGCAGAAGAACAGGGATTAATAATGTCCCATGCCGGTTTTCTGAAACTCGACTTGCAGATACTTCGTCGGTGCGACGAGATGGTGATACTTGCATTACCGGAATGGCAGAAAAGTATTGGTGTCAAGCAAGAGATTTTCGAGGCGTTGAAGTTAAAGAAACCAATAACCGTCGTTGAAGAAAACGATATTGAACTTCTGCCCCGAGTTAAGAATTCCGCGATTCGCTATCAGGAGTCGCGGATATTAAAGTGTGTCGATGATATCGATTGTATTTGATAAGGCAGTTTACTTCTGTTTCCTTACAGAATTTTGCCCAGCTCGGTATGCGATATCAAGGGCATCAATTAGCGTCCATATTGCGACTTCTTTGAAGTCAAGTGAGTCCCAATTCCGTGTTTCTGTGGTCTCAAAGCTCATCATTTGCGTTGCAATGTATCGCACTAAGTTTTCTTTGTCAGGAAAGCGAGCGGCAATTTCAGCGTTGCGTTCTTGACGTGCTAGTTCTCTTGCTTCTTCCATTGTTTTTGGGGTAGTCATGTTCGTGTTCCTGTCTTTAAGGGTTTTTGTTATTCGCGGTATTGCCCGCTCGTTTATTGTTATGGTGTCACTTTACCACAGGAAAACATATATGCAAGCTAATCGTTGCAGTTATATGGAAACTTTTCAAAATTTACCAAAATTCTATTTGTGTCAGCAAATTGCACTTAAATACTGTGGTTTGAGGGCAAAATCAAATTGAGTCCCGCTAGTAATATGTGACGCCAATGCGGGTAGTAAGGTTTGCGTATGTTGCGATTTCATGAGGCGGCATCAAGCTATAGCTTATGTGAAAAGATAATGCCACACATGCAAACGGTGCTAAGAATGTGAAAGGCTCGCATTACACGAGCCTTTATCAAAAAACCTTGTTTAGTACGGCAGGTTGGCGAGAAACTTTCCACGTTCGCCTTTGAGGAATCTGGAGTTGGCACCGTTTTTCGCAATATCTCTTGAAATTGCAGCGTGAAGTGTACTTGCCGGGGTTTTGCCGCTGGTTGTCCAATATCCTTTTTCGATGGCAATTTTGATAATCTCCGGCGTGGAAAGCTCGCCGTTTACTTCGAGTAAAACTTTGTGGGCGGCATCAAGTACAGACAGTTTTTTCGTGGCAACCTGCGGCGGTGGAGCAGGTAAATCTGCGACCGCCGCATCGCGGCTGGGAGCTAATACGGTGGAGCGGCACGCTCCCCGGCGGGTTGGTGCCACTTCGGCGACAATATCGGAATCCTCACATTCGCGTAGGAATTTATCCTTTTCCTTTATTATTGAGAGCCGTCCGGTTTCGAGGTTTCGTACATTCCAACCGCCGTCCGGGTTGGTGGAGTCAACCCGCACCGGTGCTTGTTTTTTTGAAAGTTTCGCAATGTAGCAATGTCCGATTTTAATTCTGATAGTCATGATTTGGTTCTCCGTGAGTGTTTAAAGGATTATGCCGCCTATATTTAGATAGGCAGCATGTAAAATTATTGGTTTAGTTGGTATCAAATTTCGGTGCGTAATATTCGACAATGGCATCAACCATGCCAACAATAAATTTGTTTTCGGGAAGAACGTCCCAGCCGCGGTCGTATACAGCCACCTCTCGCTGGTTGTTGTCCCGGATGGATAATTTGCTTACGTTGCTTTCGTTGATTCCGTATTCTGAACCGCAAGGATAAACCGCTGCGTAGTAGGTGTATCCGGCAACCTGTCCTTCGACCCAGCGTCTGCCGCCATTGTTTTCCATTTGTCTGAATCTGGCACTCTTTTTTGTTTTCGTTTCGGTGATTTGGTATGTCGTTTTCATCGTTTCGTTCCTTATTTTACAGGGTTTTTTGTTGTTCGCGGTGTTATCCGCTCGTTTATTGTTATGTTGGGACTGTACCATCAAAACATAACAATGCAAGCTAGCAGTGGCATCATTGTGGAAAAATTATAAGTATTTTCAAAAAAATTCAAAATTTATTACCAGCATTAAATAATGTCAGAAAACATTGAAATTACAGCACTTATGCCGGATACGCTTGCTAAATTACTTTCTGCTTCGTTTCGTAGGCGGATAACTGTTGAACAAATTATCAAAATAGCTGAAGACGGAAATTTATTCTCGGCTCGTGGTGCCATTAACCTTCTACAATTCACGGCATTTTTAGCAAATGGAACAGCGCAAGAAGATGGCGATTGATATTCAAAACTTAAGGCCGTCCGATCTGATTCGGATGCTTAATACAGCGGGGACTGGCACCGTTTTGACCGAAGCGAGGTTGCGGCGTCACCGAAATCAGGCAGGGTATACGATAGGGAGTGACAAGACGGTTAATCTGCTGCAGTATGCCGGTTGGCTTGTACTTGAGTATTTCAAGCCGCAAAAAGATTCGCAAACTTACGATGAAAAACGCCGAAAGGCCGCCCAGCGTAGTGCGGAACTTGTACGTACCGCACAGGACATCGGTAATATTCCGGCAGTTGCTGATCCGAAGCGGAAAAGTGTGGCAAATGCTTCGTTCAAAAGATTTTGCGAAATTTACTTTTCGGAAATCTTTTACATGGAATGGTCCGACGACCACCTGCGTGCAATTGAGAAAATCGAACGTGCAGTACGAAACGGCGGACTTTTCGCACTTGCGATGCCGCGCGGAACGGGAAAGTCGGTTATGTGTCAGGCAGCGGTATCATGGGTATCACTTTACGGATTCCACGAGTTTTCATGTCTGATTGCATCGAGTGCGGAACGGGCACGGGATATGCTCGAAAACATCAAGGTCTGGCTTGAGACCAACCCGTTACTTCAAGCTGATTTCCCGGAGGTTTGTTTTCCGATCCAGAAGCTCGGTCGAATCGTTCACCGGCAAAAAGGACAAACCTATAAAGGTGAGCCGACCAGAATCGAGTGGGGAGCGGATCGGGTAATCTTTCCGACCATTGATGGTTCGGCGGCAAGTGGCGTCATCATATCAAGTTCGGGTATGCGTGGCTCTGAAATCCGAGGTCAGAACTACGCAAGAGCGGATGGCCGGGTTGTACGTCCGACCCTTATTTTGGCGGACGATCCGCAGACGACCGAGTCAGCTTGGAGCAATTCGCAGTCTCAACGTCGTGAAGCGATTCTTGCTGGTGACGTGCTTGGAATGGCCGGGCCGGGTCAAAAAATATCCGGTTTGATGCCATGCACTGTGATTAGGCCCGGTGATATGGC
>JBOFQC010000845.1:0-2124 GCA_051660725.1 Thermoguttaceae bacterium | reverse complement strand
TTCACCTATTCACCTATTCACCCGCCAGCTTACGTTGGCGGCTCGCTTGAGGTATACCTAGAGTAAAAACTGATGTATAACGCCTAATGCCTAAAAAAATATGTCAATAAATAATCCGTTAACCGACCCGCGAATTCGTGAGGAGGAACTCCTTGCGATTACTCAGCAGCAGTTTTTGAAAGCTCTGACAGAAGAGGAAGAAAAGCTCCGTAAGAAAAATGAGCAGAAAAACGTCGAAGCACGCGGGGATGATAACGAACCGGAAGCATCCGCTAAGATGTAAATTATGTTAGGCGTAATTTGTGTTGCAATTGCTGGTGCTCTGGGAACGTTGGCCCGGTACGGAATCGGTGTCGGTTCGGTTGCGCTGTTTGGTAAAGCGTTTCCAATCGGCACGTTTACGGTAAACATAATCGGTTCGCTTCTGTTCGGTTTTTTTGCATACTGTTTCGGAGCAGAACGTTTACCGCAGGAATTTCGTGTGCCGATTTTGACCGGTTTTTTAGGCGGTTTCACCACGTTTTCCGCTTTCGCTTATGACAACCAGCAGTTTTTCGAACGCGGCGAATGGGGCTTTTTAGCGTTGAATATGTTTGGCCAAAACGTATTCGGAATGGTTGCCGTCTTCCTCGGAATTTACGCCGCAACTTGGTTTTTGCCAAAATAAGTATACTTTTTTCCATGATTACCAAATAAAAACTACCTCTGCCAAAAATGATCGAGGCAATTGAAAATTCACGTCAGAAATTAGAATACCCCAAGTACGAAAAAGGAGAAACTGTTGCTCTTTTTATTCCGTGCTATGTTGATCAATTTTATCCTTCAATTGGTAAAGCAACGGTTGAACTATTGGAAAACGCCGGTGTTCCGATTGAGTTTCCTGAAGAGCAGACTTGTTGTGGTCAGCCGGCTTTTAATAGTGGATATTGGCCCGACGCGCAAAAAGTGATCGACCACTTTGCCAAAGTGTTCGAAAAATATCGTTGGATTGTCACGCCGTCCGGTTCTTGTGCCGCGATGTGTCGCCTCTTTTACGAACAATCTGCCCCGGATTCGCTCGGCGCTCGTGTTGGTAAACGGGTTTTCGAAATATGCGAATTTCTTGTAAACGTGCTTGGAATAACGGATACTGGTGCGTCGTATCCGAAAAAAGTGACGATGCACATTGGTTGCCATACTCGCCGTGAACTCGGAATCGCGGCTCCGGCAATGCAGCTTTTACACAGTATCCGTGATTTGCAGTACGTCGAATTGCCGAACATGGAGGAATGTTGCGGCTTCGGCGGCACGTTCAGTGTTAAAATGGCCGGCACTTCGCTAGCAATGGGTAAGAAAAAAATTGAGAACATCCAGAAAACCGGCGCAGATGTCGTCGCTACCACTGATATTAGCTGTGCAATGCACTTCGGCGGCATGATGAAACTAGACCCGGTCATGAAGGACATCCCAATTGTTCACATCACGGAACTTTTGATTAGACGTTAGATTTCAGATTTCAGAAGTCTGATTCGTAACCTGATGTCCAAAATCCAACGCTAAAATCTACCGTCTACCGTCTAACGTCAAAACATGGAACTGATACGTAGAAAAGCTTATGCCAGAGCCGGGTTAATCGGGAATCCGTCGGATGGTTATAATGGTAAAACAATCTCTGTGATTTTTCGTAATTACTGGGCCGAGGTAACTCTGTACGAATGGGATCGTGTCGAGATCGTTCCAAGTCGTGAAGACGAGACGGCTTTTCGGTCTGTACACGATTTGGTCAAAGATGTACGCTTACACGGTTATTATGGCGGAATTCGATTGGTCAAGGCCGCTATACGCGGTTTCGTGGATTACTGTACGGCACGTAGTTTGCCGTTGCATAATCGGAATTTTTCGATTCGGTACGAAACGACGATTCCGCGTCAGGTTGGCTTGGCCGGTTCAAGTGCAATTGTTGTGGCGACGATTCGTGCGCTCTGCGATTTTTACAGTATTGAAATTCCGAAAAACGTGCTGCCATCTCTTGTGCTTTCCATTGAAAGGGAGCAGCTCGGCATTCCTGCCGGTCTACAAGATCGGGTGATACAGGTTTATGAAGGGGCCGTTTACATGGATTTTGGCGAAAAAATCATGGTGGAC
>JBOFQC010000844.1:0-2106 GCA_051660725.1 Thermoguttaceae bacterium | reverse complement strand
ATCGGCTGTGATATTATCCACGAATTTCCCAACTGCGACGGCGCGGCGCTTGGCGAAGCGTCTTACACCGATTTCCTGATTTACACGGCGTCGATTCAGAATCTTCAGGGAGGCGTCTTCTGTAATTTCGGCAGCGGCGTAATCGGGCCGGAAGTGTATCTGAAAGCGATTTCAATGGCTAGAAACGTTGCGCATCAAGAGGGTAAAAGAATAACGAACTTCACAACGGCGGTTTTCGATCTTCTTCCGTTGGAAGGAAAAGACGTACACGAGACACCGCCTAAAAACGATCCGAGGTATTATTTCAGGCCTTGGAAAACCATTTTGTCGCGAACAGTTGCTGACGGCGGCGAAAGTTTTTACGTTCAAGGCGAACACAAAGCGACAGTGCCGAACTTGGCCAAGAAAATATACCGTTAAACGGTATTTTTATAGCTTCGCGTGAAGTGTTCCGCCTCCCGTTGGTCGGCTCCTCTGTCTGAGGTTTCGTTGGTTAGGAAAGACAACTTCCGTTTTTTCCCAACATTAGAAAGGTAACTTTATTACCGGGGAACGGTGAATTAAAGCAGGAGTAAAAACTGGGGAACAGGGATTCGAACCCCGACTAAATGGTTCAGAGCCATTCGTGCTACCTTTACACAATTCCCCAAAAAACCGCGAAAACACTTAATGCAGTACAGCTTAGCTACATACATGGCATGATTTTCAACAGACTTTAGTAAGGAATTATACATCTGCTTGTTTGTTTGGCAAGGGTAGGGTGCGCGCGGGGATTGCTTTTTGTCCAAAAATATGCTACAATTTATGAGCTGACTATTTGCAAACAAACATTCGCAACTCTTTGACTTTTGCGATTCCGTTTTTTACATGCGTCAGAAAAGTCAATGGCATTTTTAAAGTCAAAGGCATATTTTTTGAAACCATCAATAAATGGCACATTTAATCACAACCAAAAACGACGTAATCAATGAGGATAAGTATCCGCTCGTAGGAGATACTACGATTATTGGACGCCACCCTTGCTGTGAGGTGGTGATTGATTTTGGTGCCGTAAGCCGTGAACATGCCAGAATCCTGCATGAAACGAACGGTTATTTTATTGAAGATTTGCACAGCAGGAACGGTACATATCATAACGGCAAAGCTATAAATACTCGAGTTCAGCTTTTTAACGGCGACAAAATTCGCATCTGTGATTTCGAGTTTGTTTTTATTGGTGACCCAATAGATCAGACTTACGCACGAAATGCAATATCATCGAACTCTGGTAACCACGTAATAATTGACGAAGACAGTGGTAAGGAAGATTCGTTTAATATCACTTCGCAAATAAATATACCGAGCAATAAGGTTCAAATAAATTCTGCCAACGCGGAAGTGAAACTTCGCGCGCTGATTGATATCGGAAGAAATCTCGGTGCCGCTCTTGAAGAAGTTTTACCGCAGTTGCTCGACAACATTCTCCGTATCTTCAGGCAGGCGGACTGCGCTTATATTCTTTTGAATAATAGCAGCAATAAACGGCTTGAGCTAAAAGCGTTCAAGCACCGTGATCCGCATTGTAACGAATCATTTAGAATCAGCCGGTCGATTTTGGAAAGAGTTTCGACCACTAAGTCTGCGATACTTTCAGACGACATTGGAAACGATTCCAGATTCGATCCAAGCGAAAGTATCGTAAGTTATCACATCGCCTCGGTAATGGCCGCACCGATACTTGACGCCGATCAAAAAGAGTGTCTTGGTGTCATACAAGTCGATTCTCGTAGCGGTGACAAAAAATTCAGTTACAACGACCTTGATCTGCTCGTAAGTATCGCTTTTCAAATGGCGGTTGCGATTGAAAACGCCAAACTGCATGAAGTGGTGATTCACGACAAAATCATGGAGCGTGAACTTGCCGTCGCGCACGAGGTTCAGCGTGGACTTTTACCGCTTTCGCATCCCCAGGTCGAAGGTTACGAATTTTTCGATTTTTACCAACCGGCAAAGTATCTCGGCGGTGATTATTTCGATTATATTCCGTTACCAAATGACGAAATCGCAATTGCTCTCGGTGACGTTTCCGGCAAAGGGATTTCCGCGGCACTGCTAATGGCAAAACTT
>JBOFQC010000843.1:0-1654 GCA_051660725.1 Thermoguttaceae bacterium | reverse complement strand
TTGTCTCGCACTTCTGTGCGAAGCATCTCGGCGTTAATCACAAGCGGTGGGTCCAACTCCTCATCCGGTATGTCTTCCCAATAGCAGTCGCAAGCAGTAAAGGTGCGACCTATGTAACTTTGAATTTCCCATTCCAACTCAGTATAACCATGTAGTTCGCGGTATTTTTTGCTAAATTCTTCTCCATTTATTTCTCCCCTTTTAAACTGTTCTTGGAGATCAATATCATATCGACGATCCCAGCTTTGTGTAATTTTATAGTCTTCATCAATGTCTTTATGCCATAATGCAAAATACTTGTCAACGAATTCCATTGGACGAATCATGCCGTCACAAAATTCGCTCATCATTTGCATATACACTGCTTGATTTGCTTGAAAGCTCATTGTACATTCCTTATGTTTTGTAAACACTTCTCTTGTATTTCAGTCAGTTTCCATACACCGACGAGTTTTCCATCCATATCAACCATTACATTTAATTTCGTTACATGATTGTAATAGTGATAGACCGCCATATTGCCACGAATAGGAGTCCCGACTTTTTCAATATGACTGTTTATTGCATCCAAAAATGCTTCACCATTCGCTTTGTTCCAATTGCCAGTCACGCCAAAATGGGCGGAATGTTTGTATTCTTGCTGAAGTTTACTGGGCGATACCTTGACAAGTCCAGCGGCTTGTGCGACATCATCGGCGGCATTTTTTGCAACATTTTTTCCTGCCGTGATAAGGTCGTCGCCGTGTTTGAGGGCTGTTTCGGCGGCTCCTTCGGCAACGGCTCCCAGAGCTTTGCTGCCGAGTTTTGTTCCTGTTGCGCTAATTCCGATGAAGGGCACCATCGCGGCGGCACTCAAACCGGCATTGATTTTATCACCTTCGCCAAGATAAATCAAGGCGTTCGCGCCATCAGCAAACTCGCCGATGCCGGGCACATTGTCGAACCATGTCGGCGGAGTGGGTGCAGGCGCAGGGCGAACGCATCAAAATTTTGTTAATTTGGGAAGACATGTTGACAAAATAGGAAGTTTAGCCCGCTTTCGTAGAAAGCGGTTGTCTCGTTTGGCGAGCCGTCAACGTGAGTTGGCGGGTTTGTTCGGCGTTTCGATGTTTGACGAGGGAGGACCATAAAATGTTACAAACCGTCAGTACGCTGCGCTCTCTTCCGGCTGTTGTGTTTGTCTGAAATGCGCATTTTAACTTGATCGATTCGCACCACTTGCCGACCGGCGATGTTTCGTGTAAAAATGAGCTATGTCAAATACGCCGCTGCAAAAATTCGACATCAGGTCGCTCACCGTTCGGATAGTTGCGTGTGTGATTGTCACTCAAAAAACACATTCCATGTGATCAAAGATTATGAATATCACCGGGTCTATCATGTTGTTTTGTTGCGTCATTTTCAGCACTCTACTATTTGCGCACGAAAATGAACAATCTACTGTGTTATCACCGACGAACAACCCAGAGTTTAGAGAGCTATTTCAAAATGAAAAATATGCACAAGCAGAGGCATTATATCTAAAAATCGAAAAAACTCCCGATGTGTATTGGATTGCTTTATTGAAATTGAAACAAGGACAAACGGATGACGCAATTCGGTTGCTCAAAGATGAGATTTCAAGGCAAAACTCATTTCAGCAAAAAACCAATGC
>JBOFQC010000842.1:0-9343 GCA_051660725.1 Thermoguttaceae bacterium | reverse complement strand
ATTTTTGCGAAGCGTCTTTTACGTTAAAAGCGAATTTCCATTTCATGCCGGTCGGAAAACCGCCGCCGCCGCGACCTCTCAAGCCACTTTGCTCAACAATTTTGCATACTTCGAGCGGATCGTTTTCGGTAAGCGTTTTGTGTAAGCCTCGGTAACCGCCATGTGCCAGATACTCTTCAAGCGAAGCGGGGTCAATAATACCGCAGTTTTTGAGAACCCAACGGGTTTGCGGTCCAAAAAACGGATGTTCGTCTTTAAATTGAACCCCTTCCCACGGCTGGGCACCTTCCTGACGAAATTGTCCAAGCACAATATCTTTCGGTACATTGCCTGAGAAAATAGAATCGAGCAGATTATCTACTTTCGCGGCTGTTACCGTTTGGAACATAATACGGCATTTACCGGGAAGCTGAATGTCAACCAGTGGTTCGACAACACAAAGTCCTATACAACCGACTTCGACCACTTCGGCGTCAATTGATTTGCGTGTGAGGTAATCGCGTATCGCCTTCAGAGTAAATTCCGCTCCTGCACCGAGTCCGCATGTTCCCGTTCCAATGTAAATAACCGGTTTTTCAACCTTTTGACGGAGCAGACTGGTAAGTCTGTCTTTCCACAATTTTTTACCGGAGTCATCAGCTCCACGAATTAGCCAATTCAAAAATTCTTTGTCGAGAACAATATTTTGCATGATAATGGAACGGGATTTGGGTAGTAACCTGGGTTAGAGTATAAGTATATATATAATTAAATGGATAACAGATTTACATAATCTTCTGGGGAATAAACGGTCAAACCGGAATCAACGAAATCTTTTGCGTCACGTGTGATAATACAATCAACGTCGCAAGCGTTTGCTGCAGCAACTTGAACAGCGTCTTCAAAATCACGCATTGTTTGGTTCAATGCTAATGAAATAGAATCACCATTAACTGGAAGAATTCTAATAACTTTGAACAACTCGCGGATAGTAGCTACTGCGTTTTGGCGTGGCATTGATTTACACATTATGTAATATAAATCAGTTACGGCAGAAGCTGACAAACAACATTCAACTTTTCCAAGGAAAGCGTGTGCAAAAATTCTTTCTGCATGAGAACAAAATGGTTCTCTTGCAAGGACATAATCCAGAATAACATTCGTATCAACCAAGACCGAGATCATAAACCGTATTTTTCTTTGAGACGCTTATCCCTTATTGCATTTTTTTCAATTTCGCCGGGGAAATCGTTTAAATTTATAATACACCCCTTAGTAAAGTCCAAAAAGTCCTGTAAAGGTGTTTTACCATTTGGAAGCAGGTCGCCGGAACACGGTTTGTAATCTCCGGCTTCTTTTTCGGTTTTAACGTCTACATTTGGGGTTGCGTCGTTATTTATAATCGGGGATTCGGCGGAAATCTGCACAACGACACGCTTTCCGAAAAGTTCTGGGTTCGGAACGGCCAGAAAACCATCAGGGCTGATTTGCGCTTGAAATTGCAGAGTTGACATTACTTGCCTGCTGTTACCTGTCTGCTGGAAGTGCTTTGTGTTATTGGATTTGTTTTCTATAACTGTTTATAATGCCGGGCACTTTCTGTGAACTGACGTCAGCGTGAAAGTTTCCGTCAATGTTAATTACCGGAGCCAAACCGCACGCACCGATACAGGCGACGACTTCGAGACTGAAAGTACCGTCTTTGCTCGTTTCGCCTGCTTCGACACCGAGTTCACGCTTGAGAGCGTCCAAAACGGCAGCTGAACCTTTAACGTGACACGCAGTTCCTCGGCAAACCTGAATGTGAAATTTGCCTTGCGGTGAGAATCGGAACTGATTGTAAAACGTCGCAACGCCAAAAATCTTACTGGCAGGCAGATTCAAGTGCTTCCCGACAAGTACCACTGCTTCCCGGGAGAGGAAGCCGATCTTTTCCTGAATAGTTTGAAGTATTGGAATTAACGAATCACGACCAGCATGTGGGTAAGTCGCAAGAATCTCCAATACTTGCGATTCGGTCGAAAACTCAGGCTTCGATTTTGTTCTCATATCTTTTGTTACTGCCAAAAAAACTTTGGGCGGCTATTTCGGAAAAAGGTTAAAATGGAAAAAATCAAAAAAATACAGTATTATTATGAAAATCGTACTTCGCACAATTATCATGCTTGTGACGGAGTGCGTTTTTTGCAGAATAACCCTATTTTTAACAAAAATTTAATAATTGAGAAGTAATTATCCTCTATTTTTTTCAATATTTCAAGAGGGGATGTACTATATGGAACACGCATTTTGGATATAATCACGGCTATTTTTTAAAAATTTGTGCTCGGCTTTCAAGGCGTAGTAAACTATAAACGCAAAAGTCGAGAGGAATTCCGCGTGTTAATGCTTGACAAACCAGCTTTTGTAGTCCCCTCGACAGCGATGCTCTTTTATAATATACTGTGTCGGTGAAAATTCCCGGTAGTTGATAAAGGAAGCCGTGCAACATCAGGCGTTTATCAAAGGCAACAATATTGGCGTCCGAATGAACAGGTTCCGCCAACCCTGCTCGGGTATGCAATTCCATGACGTATTGTTTTACATTGAATGAGGTCTGAAATTCAATAACCCCCAAAAAAATATTTTAGAAAACTTGAGGATTTTTTATGGCAAGCGTTAATACAAGCCAATTTCGTAAAGGATTGAAAGTCCAAATTGAGGGCGATCCGTATATCATGATCGAGTGCCAGTTTGTTAAACCGGGCAAAGGACAGGCGCTCTACAAATGCAAGTTACGCAATCTCACCCGCGGAACAGTCTTGGATCGGACGTATAAAAGTGGTGATGCTCTTGAATCAGCGGATATTAACGAAATTGATGCGACCTATCTTTACCGAATGGGCGAAACGTTCACTTTCATGGACAGCGAATCTTTTGAACAGTACGAGCTTTCGGCTGGAGCCGTTGATGACGCATGGAAGTATCTTAAAGAAGGCATGGTCTGTAAAATGATGCTTTACAACAATTCACCAATTGGCGTGACACCTCCGAACCACGTAGTGCTCAAAGTCGAATACACAGAGCCTGGAGTACGTGGAAATACAGCTACTAACGTAACAAAACCAGCTAAAGTTGACACCGGTGCCGAGATCATGGTGCCGAACTTTGTAGAAACGGGCGAACTCGTCAGAGTTGACACCAGAACCGGCGAATACATCGAAAGAGTAAAAGAGTAAACAAGACGCCAGACACTAGACGTCAGACGTCAGGATTTGTTGAACTTTGTTCAACAAATATTTCTAAAGTCTAATACCTAATATCTAAATACTTATCATGACTTACATCCTTGACGGCGGATGGGGAACGCAATTGCAACTTCGTGGACTCGAAGTCGGTGCTCACCCTGACATTTGGAACCTGACAAACCCTGAAAAAGTAGAAGAAGTGGCTCGCGCTTATGTTGAAGCGGGAAGTGACATTATTCTTACAAATACGTTTGGTGCGACAAAGTTCACGCTTGCCCGTTCCGGTCATGCTGATCGTGTCGCGGAAATCAATAAAACAGGTGTCGAAATCTCGAAGAAAGCGGCTGCCGGCAAAGCAAAGGTTTTCGCTTCGATTGGACCAACCGGAATTATGCTGATGACCGGAACCGTTTCGCCCGAAGAAATGGAAGACGCTTTTTATGAACAGGCAACGGCACTTGCTTCTGCCGGACCGGACGGGATTGTAATTGAAACAATGAGTGATCCGCAAGAAGCCGTACTTGCAGTTCGCGCGGCTAAAAAAACCGGGCTCCAAGTAGCCGCATGTTTGGTATTCGACTCCGGTAAAAATAAAGACCGAACAATGATGGGGACCACACCTGAACAGGCGGTGCAGATACTAACCGACGCAGGTGTGGATATTATCGGCTCAAATTGCGGACAAGGAATTGACGGATTCATTCCGATATGCGAAAGAATGAGAAAAGTTACCGACTTACCGCTTTGGATGAAAGCAAACGCAGGTTTGCCGGAAGTCAAAAATGGCGTCGCTGTTTACAACCAAACGCCGGAACATTTTGCTGAACAAGCGAAGTCTCTGGTAAACGCCGGTGCAAATTACGTCGGCGGTTGTTGCGGCACGACTCCCGATTTCATCCGAGCTTTGAAAATGGTTTTTTAGTATGACATGAAACTCCACACCACAGCCAACAATGACCGAAACATATCCGATCCCGCAACGGGAAATGCTCCGCGTCTTTCGTAAGTACCCATTAACTAAGAAATACGCAGATTCTACCGGAAAAGAGCTGACCAGTAATGACGCATTTATTGCAATTTTAGTCGTTAGACGGCTTATTAATCGTCTGCTTTCGAAAGACGAGAAAAATGTCGGTCTGCTGTTTCCGACTTCGGTTTACGGTGTGATAATAAATGCCGCACTCGCGCTCGACAAACGGGTTGCGGTTAATCTTAATTACACATTTGGGCAGGAAGCGTTGAATTTCTGCGTTCAGAAAGCGGAAATAAAGCACATTTTCACAACCAAGCGGCTTCTTGAGCGGTTTCCGAACTTGAAACTGGACGCTAATATTATCGTGCTTGAAGATGTGGTAAAGCAGATCACTGTTTTCGATAAAATTTCCGGCTGGATTGACGCACGTATTACGCCTCTTCCTGTTTTGGAGTGGAAACTCGGATTAAATTCGCTAAAACCGGAAGACCCGCTGACAATTATTTTCACGTCCGGTTCGACTGGCCAACCGAAGGGTGTGGTTATTTCGAACGAAAACCTATCTTCAAACGTGGCAGGATTTCATGCACACCTTTTGCTTACACCTGAAGATAAGGTATACGGTATTTTGCCGCTTTTCCACGCTTTTGGTCTTTCAACAACTGTTTGGATTACGCTTATGCGGTCTGTTGGGGGCGTTTACCATTTTAATCCACTTGACCCCAAGAAAGTCGGAGAAGTGGCAAGGAAATACCGTCCGACAATTATGCCGTCCACTGCGACGTTTCAGCGGAGTTATTTGCGACGTTGTCCGAAAGAAGACTTTGATTTTATTAAAACGGTAATATGCGGTGCCGAAAAGCTGCCGGGCGATTTGACCGATGCGTGGGAGGAAAAGTTCGGACACCGGATTTCAGAGGGTTACGGAGCAACCGAGCTTTCTCCGGTTGTTTCGACGAATATTGACAAGTACCGACGCAAAGATTACGAAAAATGGCGACGTGAAGGGTCGGTTGGACGTCCGTTTTATAATATGCAGACCCGTGTTGTTGATCTTGATACCGGAGAGGTGCTTCCGCCGGATACTCCCGGTATGCTGCAAATTAAAGGACCAAACGTCATGTTGGGCTACTTCAAGGACCCCGAAAAAACCGCCCAGGTTATAAAAGACGGTTGGTATACAACTGGTGACGTTGCGAGGGTTGATGCCGACGGTTTTATTTGGATAACCGGACGTGAAAGCCGCATGTCGAAAATTGGCGGCGAAATGGTTCCGCATATTCTGGTGGAAGATATAATCAGCCGAATTGTTAATGAAGCGACGCAGTCCGACGCAACACAAACGGCTCAGGAAATTGACGACTCTCAGCCTGCCGGTGTGCAGTTCGCGGTTTCCGGAGTGGCAGACGAGAAAAAAGGGGAAAAGTTGGTTGTGTTATACACACAGCTTCCGCTCTCTCCGGAAGATATATGCAAGAAAATTCAAGCGGACGGGTTGCCGAACCACTGGATTCCGAACCCGCAAAATTTCAGGCAGGTCCCTTTGATTCCGGTGCTTGGAACTGGTAAACTTGACCTGAGAAGAGTGAAAGAACTGGCTGTCCAAGAGTTCGGCAGTTGAAATTGGCAAAATAGCAAACTGGCAATTTTTAATGGTACCCCCAGGTTTTTCTTGGGGGTTAATTTTTGCATATTATGTTATGTTTAGCCGCCTACATTAGGTCGGCGTTGTACCTTGTGTAAAACTCCCCGGAGCAGGGCTCCGGAGCTAACTGATTATACCGTAGCACGGCATGGCGGTGCGCTTCGCGTGAAGTGTTCCGCCGCCCGTTGGTCGGCTTCGTTTACCGAATTTTCGTTGGTTTCATTGTTATTACATTCTCAAATCCCATTATTGGAAGATGTCAAATTAATGACGTCGTACAGTATATCAGTATTACAAATAACCTCGTCCAACAAAAGGAGCAGCAATGAATCGACACATTTTCTCATTTGCTTTGTTTGGGATACTGTTTTGCGGTTTTTTCGCAGGTCTAGCGGATTCGGCACATGCGCAAGTTCGTGAATCGTCGCCGGAGGTGTTGAAAAAGTTTTCGCCTCAATTTCACGAAGAATTTGTGCGTGAAATACGCAGAGTCGTCAACGAAACACCAACTGAGGGAAAGGTTGGAACATTTTTTCACACAAATACTTTGTTATCGCTTGCTCATTATCAGGCGAATAGCGGAGACGAAGCAGGAGCGGCAGAGTCGGCTAGGCTCGCAGCTCATACTGTTTTAACCAGAAACGAAGATTTTGGAGATTTAATGAACGATTTATTCGTTCTTTGCGATTTTCCTATCTGGATGAAGAAAAAGCCGATTTTAGAAGGAATAATCGCAGAAATGCAGGCGGAAGAAAATGTGTCTAAAAATCCGTTTCTGTTTGGCGGAATCGCGGATTGGGCAAAAGCGTATAAATTGATTTACGACGAAAACAACGAGGCTGCGGAACAGATTCTTGTCCAAATTGCTGAAAAAATTATTGCAAACATAAACGAACAGACTCAAGACGAAAATATCCAAAAAGAAAAACAAGCTGAACAGATAATGCTTGCGTCAATAACAGCCGCTGCTTATTGCAAGGTCGGAAAAGGCGAAAAAGGAGCGAAACTTCTTGAGTTACTCCGTGATAAAATTGGTAATCAACAAGGAAAAATAGCGGTTCGTATTGTTATAAACCACATTGAATCTGGCATGTTTGAGCAGGCAAAGTTTGAACTCGCGAAAGATAACGGAAAAGCATTTGAAGAACTCAAGGAAGATTATTATAAACAGCTACTTTCTGCTCAGTGTGCAAAGGACCTACTTGACGCTGCGATTGAAACGGCAAACAATATAGAAAAAGTTGAGAATCCCGACGGGCAATACTATCAGGAATACAAGGCGGCAATTGCGTCATTGCAAACGAAGTTGGGAAAATTTGACGCGGCACTTAAAACAGCGGAGTCCTCAAAAGGGTGGATAAAGCACCAGTGTTACCTCACTATTTTAAGTCGTTGTGTGAAAAACAGTGACTGGCAAAATGCAGAAACCGCTTTTGAGCTTGTTTTTAAGGAGTCGGAAAATTATCCGGGCAGGTGGCATTTCGGCGACGAACTTACGAACCAAACCGTTTTTGAAGGGCTGGACGCAATTGCTGATGTATTAATCGATTTGAAGAATAATACAGACGAGGATGAAATCACGAAAACCGGCTCCGAACATGCAAAAGTTGCCAACCCTGCGGAATTTGACGAACACCAGAAAAAATGGCTCGGCAAAGTAATCGACGCAATGTTCGCACAATTGGAAAAAATTGATTCGCAGAAAGGGCTTGAAACATCAAAACTCGATTCTCGTTTGACACTTTTTAATAAGTTGTATAAATTCGACCCGAAAGATAAAAGAATCAGTGTGCTTCAGAGCGAAATAATTGACGGTATACTTGGAATCGCGGATCAAAAGGACCGTGACAGGTTGCTCGGAAATTATGTGTTTTATCTGGGCAACATGCGTGAACCAGGAGAATTATTGTTGCTTGCCGCATGTTGCGAGTCGCCGCGAGAAAAAATTGGTGCTTACACAGCCGCTTGCCGTACACAAATTTTGTGCGAACAGTACCGGCAGGCTGAAGATTCAATGCGTAAAAGTTTGCACTTATTGAAGGATATTCCCGGCGATTATGACCGTATCCGTTCAACATGGGGACTCGTCCGAATTATGTCCCAGTATCTCGGACGTGAAATATGAGTTGCTAAACCTGTATACGGTATAATATTGTGCGAAACAATTTGGTGTCTCAAAAAATAAAAAGTGAGGGTGAAAATGAGTACGCAACTACCTACCAAAAAGAATAATACCGACTGGACACTTTTTTTCAGTGATTCGCCGCTTGACCGTGAAACCAGAAAGAAAATGGCTCAGGAAGAGTTACGTAAAATCCGCGAACGGCAGGGTCCCAAAAACTTTGCCAAAGTATTCGGTAAATGGCCAGGTGACGAAACAGATGAAGAAATCGAAGAATTTTTAAAGGAGATTTCTTGAATGAGTGACTGGTATGAACCGCGTACACACAAGTAAAGAGCCTCGGATGTAGCGTAGCGCAATCCGGGGGTAAAATTTAATCAGAAAACAATAACAGTATAATTCGTTTTAATTTACAAATTTTTTAACAATGAGTTCAAACGTACAGCAAGACACAAACACGCAAACGCAAAACACAATTCCAGAGCAGGAAATGTCGACTATCAAGTTCTGGAAAGACAAGAATATTTACGAAAAATCGCTCGAAAAGCGCCGCGGTTGTACGCCGTTTGTGTTTTACGAAGGGCCGCCAACTGCTAACGGCTTGCCGCATCCCGGGCACTGCCTGACAAGGGCAATTAAGGATTTGTATCCTCGCTACAAAACGATGCGGGGCTTCTTTTGCGAACGGAAAGCCGGCTGGGACACGCACGGTTTGCCCGTTGAAGTGGAAGTATGTAAAGAACTCGGAATACATTCTAAAGAGGAAATCGAACAGTACGGAGTAGAGCCGTTTATTCATAAATGCTTGGAAAGCGTTTTCCGTTACACGAAACAGTGGGAAGAGCTTACGGAACGGTTAGGTTTTTGGATAAATCTTGACAAAGCGTATGTTACGTACCACCAATCTTTCGTCGAATCGGTTTGGTGGTCGCTGAAAAACCTATTTGATCGGGGACTTTTATATCAGGGACACAAAATCGTTTGGTGGTGGGCACAAGGTGGTACAGCACTTTCAAGCGGTGAAGTCGGACAAGGTTACCGACAAGTAGCCGACCCGAGCGTTTTTGTACGCTTTCCGCTGGTCGGTTCTTCTTGTGGTGAAAAAACTGATCTGCTCGTTTGGACAACCACGCCGTGGACACTTCCGAGCAACCAATTTGCGGCTGTTCACCCGGAACTGGAATACGCCGTTGTGACGCTTACCGACGAAAACGGGGCCGCTGATGAACGTAAAGTAATCGTTGCTTCCGCTCTTGTTGACGCAATTGCGGCAAAAGTGAAAAAACAGGCGAAAATTGAGCACAAACTTCTCGGAAAAGAGCTTATTGGGCTCCGGTACATTCCGCCGTTTGATTATTATTACAAAACAATTGGCGAAAAAACCGGCAAGTTGCTTG
>JBOFQC010000841.1:0-2968 GCA_051660725.1 Thermoguttaceae bacterium | reverse complement strand
AAGATGGTGAAATCGTAATCGTAGACGAGTTCACCGGACGTCTCGGTGAAGGCCGAAAATGGCGTGACGGTATCCACCAGGCAGTTGAAGCGAAACAGGATGTCGAGATCACCGTTGCAACCGGCCAAGCGGCAAGAGTCACGGTGCAAGACTTTTTTCTCCGCTTCCAAAAACTTGCCGGCATGACCGGTACCGCTGCTGCTTCGTCGAGTGAATTACGCAAAATTTACCACTGTCACGTCATACCGGTTCCAACCAACCGACCTCCGAAGCGGGTGAAGTTGCCGACAATGGTTTACGCTACTGAAGACGCGAAGTGGCGGGCAATTGTCGAAGAAGTTGCCGAACTTCACGCTCAAGGTCGGCCTATTCTAATCGGTACGAGAACAATTGATAAATCAGAGATTCTTTCGAAACTGCTCAAAGAAAAAGAGATACCGCATGAGGTTCTAAACGCGAACTACGTCGAAATTGAAGCGGATATTGTGTCTCGAGCTGGTGAAAAAGGAAAAGTCACGGTTTCGACAAACATGGCTGGTCGCGGTACCGACATTAAATTGCCGGACGAGATCAAGGAACTCGGCGGTCTGCACGTAATTTGTACGGAAATGCACGAATCGGCGCGTATTGACCGCCAGCTAATCGGACGTTGCGGACGACAAGGTGATCCCGGCACGTTCAGGCAATATCTTTGTTTGGAAGACGAACTGCTTGAAAAAGCAATGGGACCTAAAAAAGCGAAGAAATACAAACGGCTCGGCGAGCGCAACCCGGACAAGCTTTTCAATAAGTACGAAAAAATGTTCAAATGGGCGCAAAGAAAAGTCGAGAAGAAGAGTTTCCGCAACCGAAAAACTATGTTGTATTACGAAAAAGAACGGAAAAAAATGCAGCGTGCAATGGGCCAGGACCCGTACCTAGACACACCAAATTAAGTAGGTGAACAGGTTTGAGGGTGAGCAGGTGAGCAGGAGGAAGGCGATTCACTTTACGCGAAACAAACAGCCTAGACGACTGGTTCCTAATCCACCTGCCCCCCTGTTTACCAGTTAAATCACAGCCGACCAGCGGGAGGCGGAACACTTCACGCGAAGCTACTTATGCCTGAACGGCAGCAACTGTCTTTTTTGTCAATGGGTCACTGACGAAATTTGCAGTTTGTCCACCCATTTTTCGCCAAGCTGCACCAACTTGTTCAATATTACTAACAATTTTCGCATGCAAGCCGTTGCCGCTACCTTGAACGCCTTGCCCGCCTTGCGTAGACGATCATAAAACGCCGCCAAAACAGGATTCCTGCCCTGCACCGCTCCCACCATCACAGCCATGTACGCCGCCTTCCGAATGTTCGCATTGCCACCCCAAATGTGCCGACTACCACGCTTTTGACCACTGTCACAATTTAATGGTGCCACCCCTGAATATGACGCAATTTCACTACCTGTACACTCTCCCAAACGTGAACACTCCGCAATCAGTGTGTGACTCATCACCGGTCCCACGCCAGGAACACTTTGTAAAATTTCATCCAACTTTTTTAACTCCTCGTCAGAGTCCATCAGCTTGGCAATTTCCTTGTCAAGTAACGCGATTTTTTCCTTGAGTGAAAGAAGCAATTCCTCAACCTGCTTTCCAACACACCGACTCGTCGATTGTTTTCCCTGATTATTCAACCGGTCACGATGTTCAACCAGTTGCCCGCGAAACGTAAGCAGAGCTTGCAGCTCAAGTTGCGTTTCACTCGGCAATTCCAGCGGTTCGGGATGTCGTTCGGCAGCAAATTGAGCGATGATTTTTGCATCAATGGTATCAGTTTTCGCAAGTTGACCGCAGCTTCGAGCATAGTCCCGGATTTGCTTGGGATTAGCTCGGGCAACAGGGAAACCGGCATGATTAAATGCAATGATAAAACGCCATTCGTAGCCACCTGTGGCTTCACAAAGGATAGTGTCAACTTGAAAACTTTTGAGAAAGGTGATACACTTATCAATGCCTTCCGGTGAGTTTTCAAATTGTTTATGTAAGTTCATAGGATGCAAACAGAGGTCGAGAGAATCCTTTGAAACATCAACGCCGACGCAACATTGTTGTTTGCTGTCGGACGAGTTAATTTGATTATTTCGAGAAAATTTTTTCATAAGTCCTTTCCTTGTCAATACGAGCTTTTTGCTCTAGCAACTGTTCAGGATACCAATGAGTACCAATCGGGTTTCCAGCTGCCGTACGGCTTTACGAAAAAGTGTTAAGCCTAGGTTCCAACGAACTCCCGACTGAAAAACGCGACAATAATCCGCCCCCTAGGGGGCATGTGGATATTTACATTTTACCTTATATTCTTACTGTTCTCTACCGGTGAAAGTAAAGATACAAGGTCCCCTATCACCTATCACCGACAACCTTTAAAAATGCTTTCTTTTTGGGCGAAAATCGATGAGACTGACATTGAAGCGTTTGCGGGAACGCTTGTTTTGCCGGTTTATATGTCGCATTTGAGTCTGGCACCTTTTATTTTTGCGAACCAAGCGGCAAATGCAAATGGTCGGCAGCCGCTTTGTATTACGTATGTTGGACAAGGACGAGTTGAAGAACTCGCTTTGAAACCGGAAAAACACGCACTTGATCTTTTACGTTTTGTGTTTCCGACAATTGTACCGGATTCGGTTCGTTTGTCGAAAAACGACGCAATTTGGTTTTGGAAAAAGAATTTGCTTATTTATTTCGAGCCGACCAACAGCAAACTGGATTTTTCGGAAACGTTATCGGAAGTGCCAAGTTTTTCGCCGTTTCAAACTTATGTTAGTGTTTCCCGGAAAGAGCTTTTTATTGGTATTCAGGTTTTGACGGCGTTTTTTCGGGAGTGGATACGGCGTTTGACCGGCGTGAATCCGGAGTGTGAAGCAGAGCTTTCGGTGTCAGCGACTGCGAACGGGTTTGAATTTTCAACTTCGAAGTTGGGCGGCGAACTTAT
>JBOFQC010000840.1:0-2971 GCA_051660725.1 Thermoguttaceae bacterium | reverse complement strand
GCGGTGAAGTGAAACTACTTGGCGATTTGCCGCATAAAACACGTCAACGGGTCGGATATACGCCGCAGTTTTTGCAGGTCGATTATTGTTTTCCGGTTTCCGTCCTTGATGTCGTTTTAATGGGACGTTTGAAAGCTGGCGAACAGAAATTCTGGTACAGCCGTGCCGACAAGGAAGCGGCCAAAGACGCGATTAATGTGATGCGTCTTTCTGATATGTGCAATTCGCCGTTTAAGCAACTTTCCGGCGGTCAAAGGCAACGGGTCTTAATTGCAAGGGCTTTGTGCAGCGACCCGGAACTGCTGCTTTTGGATGAGCCGACGAGTAACATTGACCCGTCTTCGGAAGAAGTGCTGTTCGACATTTTGAGCGAACTGAATAAACGTCTGGCGATTATTCTGGTGTCACACGACATCGGATTCGTCTCAAAAATTGTGAGCAGCGTAATTTGCGTGAATCGAACCGTTGCGGTGCATCCGACATCCAGTCTTAACGGCCAATTGATTCGGGATTTATACGGCTCGGACAGTTTGAAGATGATCCGTCACGATCACAGATGCAGCGAACATGGCCACGAAGGGTGCGAAAAAATATTTGGTGACGAGTAATCATGACGTTTTTCGCTATTTGACAGTAATCGTTTTGCCGCCAATGGCGACTTTTTCTTGCGATTCAAAATAAACTTTCAGGTCGTATTCGCCCCGTAACGTTTGGGGGATTTGTAAATCGAATGAAAAATTACTTTCGCCCGGCTTTATTTCCACGGGAACGCGCGTGAGTGTCCGTTGGTTGGCTTTCCTGTAAATTTCTGCGTAATCCTTAATGGTTTGAGTGGTAAGCGGACCTTCTTTTCGTGTCGGTTTTTTTACCGCATCCCTTGATTTTGGCACCGCGATTTCAACGAAAAGCTCGGTCCTAAGCGGTACCTGATGATTAATTTGGTGATCACTTGTATTTCTGGGTAACTTTCCTTTTACATTCAAGGTCGAACCAGGCGTGACAGTTTCGGCTACTTCAATTTCAATTTTCTCGGGAATCTGAATGCAAAGCAGTGGGTCGCCGAGCAGTTGGAAAAGATGTAAATGATCAAGTCGTTGCTGGTCGAGTTTGTCACCTGTCGGATCAAACATTTTTGCAAGCGAATCGATTATTTCCCGAATCGGACGTTCTTTCGGTTTAACCGAGGCTGTGTTTGAAACGCGTGTTGATGCCGTGTTTGATACCGGGTTATATGCCGCATTAAATTTCTTATCCGAAGTCGTGTTGGTCCCGGTTTCCATCTGATTCCGCAAAATCATCCTGCGTTTTGCGTTAAGTATAACCGTGCCGAGCCGCAACGGTTCGACGCTGTTACTAGCGGCGTCATTCGTGGCGTCATTTGTGGTGTGGTTTACGGTGTTATTTGTGTTATCAGTTTGATGTGCGTAATGTTCAAATACTTCTTCGATCAATTCGATACCGAGTGAACACATACCGTAAGGCATTGAGGTTCTGGTTGACGCAACAACAGCTACTGGGCCATTTTCCAAGCGAAGCATCTCTTCGGCAATGCTGTTTTCGCGGGCGTCAATTGCACCGGTGTAACACGCGAAGAAAAGAACAATTGGTGATCCGTTTTTACATTCGACTTGTTTTAAATCGTCAGTCGAAAGAATCGGAAAAGGTTGTTCCTGCCCCGGGTAATAAACGTAATCGAGGTGGCGGTGCAGTCCGTGTCCCATATAAACCCAAAACAGGCACCCTTCGTTTAATCGAGCGGTCACTTCTCCGTTGAAATTATTCGGAGGTGGGCAGTACGGGCTTTTCCAATCTGCCTGAGTCAACGTAACTTCGTATTCAGGCGGTATCATACGTGAAAGTAAATATCTGGTTGACGACTCAATTGTGCTGTCGAGTATTGGTGAAAAGCCACCAAGTCCGGCAATAAAGTTCACTTTGCGCTGCCAAACTCCTGAATTAATGCCGGATTCGTATTGTTTTATTTTCTTTATTATTGTTTCGAGCTGTTCAGGGGTGTCAACGGAAAATCTGCCAACTGCGATTTCTGGAAGTTCGTCGTTGTTCAGGTCGGCGTAAAGTCCGTCCGACGCGATGTGGTTTTCCGGGCCAAACTGGTCAATCACACGGGATTCGATTCTCGGTGACGAAACGCACACTCTGCTTGGTCCAATTGGAACGGCATTCCCGACAATCAGCAAAGCGGCAAGCGGTGTTTTTTTATGAATTGATAACAATTCGTTTTTTATGTCTTCGAAACCGAGACCTTCCGGGTCGATCAAATGTAAAGTGAAACCTTGCGCGGAACGGTATTCTAGCCAAGGCATCAACGAGTCTTTGAAAAGTCGAGGACAAAGCACCGCAACGTTTTGTTTGGCGTGTACCTTTTCCTGATTCAGTGTTATTAGAACTGAAGCAACGAAAAATATAAGGAATAAATTGAATAATCTCAACACGGAAAAAATAAGTTTACGGTTTATTACAGATGTATACGCTAAAAAAATCTCTAGCGTACGCAGTATAACGAGATTGTCATTTTAGCACAATAACAAAATCACGTGTCTGGAAAACGAATATATACCGTCAAGTCGCGTATTTTTTGATAAAAGCGAGCCGCTTGCGTAAGTTGGCGGGTATTCCTCCGAAAGTCATTCCAGTTTCAAAACTTCGGAACAATTTTTTGTTTTTTCACTGAAAAAATGTAACGATGAGACGTTTTTTTCTCATATAATTTTGGTATTCTTTAGTGGTAAATGAAACGTCCAACAAAATTTGCATGATATGACCGAATCGGTAGAAGAAAAAGACACCTCTTTTTGTAAAGTTTGCGGCTGTGAGATTCAGGAAGGTAAGCCGTGCCCCGCTTGTTTGCTGAATATTGCGGTTCAGGACACAGAATATTCGCAAACACCGGAAAATGACTCAGATTTTGGGCGGCACGAAAACGAGCTTACACTTGAGCATGTGCAAGGCG
>JBOFQC010000839.1:0-2554 GCA_051660725.1 Thermoguttaceae bacterium | reverse complement strand
GAACCGATTTACATTGGACCGAACACGAATTTTGTTGACACCGGACTTGATGCCGGTACGGAATACACTTACCGGGTCCGAAATTACGACGAGGATTCGTTGTCCGCCTGGTCCAACCTTTGTACTGTAACGACACTTGGTGTTGGGCTGCTGCATACGTCTGTTGACGAAGCGGTGCGGCAAACTTTTGGACCGAACATAAACCTTGTGCTACTTGCAACTTATGCACTTGGCATTTCCGCCGCAATCAATGAGGAGTACCGAGATGAACTTTTCCGTTGAAACCGCTAAGCAGGTCACGAATTTTTTGGAAAATAATTTTCCCGAAGTGCCGATTGAGCGTGCTTACAATCCGATCCTTGAACTTTCCAAAATCGACGAAACGAAAATCTATGTGGTGCCACGTGAGACGGAGCGAAAGCAGATTTCTCGCGGCACCAACCAGCATACCGTTACGATCAACGTGATTATTCTGAAGAAGCTGAAAACGGCTGAGCCGGAAGCGATTGATGCCCAGATGGAGCTTGTGGAGCAGATTGCTGGCAAATGCGATGGGGTGTCATTCGATATTGCAGCAGGTGCAAAATGCGTTTCTGTTGCCAACTCACCGATTTACGTTGAGAAATGGATCAGCACGCATCGGCAATTTACGTCACGTTTGGTGCTTGAATTTACAATACTTGAGCGGCTATGACATTTATCCGAATACATGCGAAACATAAAACAGATACTCGCCGGGTGGCTCGAAGCGTTGCGGCGTCAAGCGGCAAGGCATTAAAGAAGGCGGCTGCCCTTGTTTACAAGATTGCTCGTAATTCAATTCGCCGCCGAAAAAATCCCAAATTTTTTTCACCGCGCGGGACGCCGCCGTTTACGCATACCGGAAAACTCAAAAAAGGTATCCGGTTTGATGTTTCAGATGATAAACGCACAGCGGTTGTTGGACCGACGAACAGCGAACTTGGCCGAATCGGTCAAACGCATGAGTTTGGCGGACGCGAAAAACGGACCGAAAAAGAAAAACGTGCCAGAGCTTGCAACTGGCGGCTCGTAAAAGGTGGGCACGGTCCAATTAGGCTTGGCGGTAAGAAAAAAGTCTGGTTTATCAAGCTGAATACGGACAGGGAAGTCGCAAGTGCGAAGTGGTTTGCATTTCACGCACTTACGGCACTTGGTATCGATCAGGTTGAGGCTTCGGAGATTGAAAAAAAACTGCTTGCCGACCCCGAACAGAAAACGCAAAAGAACGATAGAGAATATCCTGCCCGTCCGTTCATGGAGCCCGCCCTGAAAAAAGCGATGACCTATCAGGAGTTTTTGAAGGCATTTGAGGCGAACAAGTCCGCAGAAATACCCTTTTAACAATTTTTACTGGAGAAACATTTATGGCTTTGACAATTACTTCCGTCGCAACGGCGGGAAACACGGCAAAAATCACTTACGGTTGTGCCACCGGTTCGGTTACATTATACCGGGCGTTGGGAAGTGCAACAATCACAAATGTAAACGACGCAATCGAAGACGGAACTCTTTTCGAGGTTTACACTTCGGAAGAAACGGCTGGCAGTTTTTGTGACGAAGGACTTTTGCCTGAGACGGCTTACAAGTATTACATAGTCGACGAGCAAGGGAACCAGTTTACAACCGTTACAACTTTGACGGTAATCGATCTGGTGCCGAACAATGAACCCGCGATTTTTACGGTGGCGTCAAACGAAACGCTGCAATTCGAGCAGGTCGAACGGTTCGTGCCACTTTCCGGCAACAAGGCGGCAACGATTCTTGTTATAGAAACCGACGAACCTGTTACGCAAGACACTCTTGAAGAATGGTTCGCTGATGACACCATCGCTGCTGAAATTGTTGCAACGGAACAGGTGGGCAGCCTTAACGGCATGACACCACAATTACGGTTATTATTCAGTCTGATTTATGCCCGCAAAGGCTAGAAATTACAGGCTCTTAACAATTCAAACATTTTAGGGACAATAATTTATGGCAAAGATTCCATTAGGCACTGATGCAAAATTCTTTATCGGCACACGAGAGGTGTCAACCGCCCAAAACCTTACGCTTAACCTTGAAAAGGGGGAAGCCGACGCAACGACCAGAGGCGCGGGCGGTTGGAAAGAAACGCTTGCTACTAACAAAGATGCAAGTGTTGAGATGAGCCTCATCTGGGACCCGGACGACCCAAGTTTCGCGGAAATTGCAATGGCGTTCTTCAAAAACGAGGCTCTTGATTGTAAGTTTTTGGATGGACCGATTGCAACAGGCACCGGGCTTGCAGGCTTTTTCGCCGTGTTCAAGTTTGCGAGAGACGAGCAGCTTGACGGCGCGCTGATTGTAAATGTAACGTTCAAGCCGACTTACGCCGGTAGCGACAAGTCCAAAAAACCTCGCTGGCTTGTTCGCGGTGTGGCAATTTCCAATTAGCATCAAATAGCGAGTGGGAGGTTTTCGCTTTCCACTCGCCGCCAACCACTAACCACTATTATTTTATGAAAACTTTCAAAGATAACAAGGGGCGGCAGTACGAAGTAAACATCAACAT
>JBOFQC010000838.1:0-2743 GCA_051660725.1 Thermoguttaceae bacterium | reverse complement strand
TGCCGCTTCGCTTCGTAGTATTTTGCGTCACGACCCGGACATTGTGCTTGTCGGTGAAATTCGCGACCTCGAAACCGCTGAAAACGCTGTTCAAGCCGCTCTAACGGGCCACTTGGTTTTCAGTACGCTTCACACCAATGATGCGGCAGGGGCTTACACACGTATGATTGACATGGGAGTCGAACCGTTTCTTGTTTCAAGCTGCGTCGAAGCGGTAATGGCGCAACGGCTTGTTCGCCGACTTTGTCCGCATTGCAAAGAAGCGTACGTTCCTGATCCTACAGAATTGCCGGGCGACTTTCCTTTCGAGGCTTTTCAAAAAGAGACTGACGGAAAGTTATTCCGCCCAGTCGGCTGCCGAGAATGCCGCCAAGTCGGGTACCGAGGCCGATTCGGTATTTACGAATTGCTTGTAACCTCGAACAAAGTACGTGAAATCACCGGTCACAACGCAACTTCCTGGGAAATAAAAAAAGCCGCAATGAGCGAAGGAATGCACACACTGCGACAAGACGGCTGGGCAAACGCCTTAAACGGCAAAACCTCAGTTGAAGAAGTGGCCCGTGTCACCAAACGCGACGACTTTTCTGAATAAGCCTCTGCTGACCTTTTTGAAACTGAAAAACGCTGATCTAGGATCAGCGGCTAAACGAAATGGACAAATTGCATTTGCTTGTGTTCTAAAGCCTAATGCCCAACGCCTAAAGCCTTTCATTAAAATATCTCGTCGGAACCTTCAAACGGACGACGTAGTTTCAGCGGAAAATCCAGTCCGAAAAGAGATTCGGCTTCGCTCAAGCTAACGGATTTACGTACGGACATTTCGACGCTGCCGGATTTCGTTTGCTTGGTTATTTTAACGGTCTCTTCTTGATACACTTCTCTAGCGTTTTCACGTTCACGTGGCTTATCACGTTCTCTTGCTTTGTCACGTTCACACGATTCGAATTCAAGAATTGCCATTTCCACTTCAGTTGATTTTCCAAGCGATTCAAGCTTCAAAAAATGTGGCGCAACAAGACTTGATTCAATCATATTTGGTTCTCCGAGGTCAACACGCAGGTGACATTTACCAACATGTGTTCTTTTAACAGGAATTTCTTCGTCAAAGTTTTCGTCCAGAGAAGTACCGATTTTATGCTGCGGTTTATAATGTTCAGCAAGATGTAAGCGAACAATTTTTTTTTGCGAACCTTCTCCTCCATTTTCACCGCTCGGCAAATCGGAAGTCGGATTCTGTTTCCAAACGTCAACCAGAATTTCTGCACAAACAGGATGCTCGGTTACGGTTTTAGCTTTTGAATTTTTTGTAGTGTCTCGTGCAGTTTTTTCGTTTGGCTGCGTTTCGCTGTTATGCAAATCACCCGACGAGTCGTCAGACAAATAGTCAGGCGAAACAGTTCCGGGCTTCTTATTATAACCGGGCAAAACACAACGCGAATCGCCGATTTTCGCTTCTCCGAAAACCATACCAAGCGGCACAACAACTTCCGGCGGCACAACTATTTCCGACAACACGGATTGTTGCGTGTTTTGAGCAGTTAGTTCCGATGTATCTTTTCGAGTGTTTTGTTGAGCAAATGGATTTCCCGTTGAAACTCTGTACGTATCAGAACCCGCCGCATTTTGGGCAGACAGATTTCGGTAAAGTATGTCCCGGTACGAAGTACCGGTACCAACGGAGGTACGGTGTCCCGGCGAAGTCCAGTTTTCCATTACCGAAGCAGGGCCGTTTGGATACGCTGACTCGTAAAAAGTACGTGACTGATACACGTGATCTTGCGGCGCACCCGATTTGTTCACTGTACTTGCGGCTGACGAAACGGTTTCTTTTGTATTATTTTTTTCTTCACAAACGCAACCAATAGCTGAATTATCAGCCGAATCAATTCCGTTTTCGATTACATTTACATTTTCGTTTCGTCCGTTATCCCATATTTCAACTGGCGGCGGCGAACCTAAGAATTCTTTTTCAGGTTCTTCTGGTACACAGTTGAATTCATGTTCATTTACTGCTTCGTCTCTTGCACAAACAACGAAATCTTCAACGACTCGGGGATTATTTTCTAGTTCACGATCATTTTCTAAGGCTTTCGCCGGAATGTTTTGTGCCGTTGAGATCCCCGGAAGTTGCGAGGAATACCGCTCCACTTCCGGCTCGTGCTCGTCTGAAAAACTCGAGGAAACAGAGGAAATCTCCGTGTCGTCGTCAAGTGTTCCGAATTCAACAACTGACGAATCGTCAAAAATCGCGCCGCTTGTATAACAGGTTTTGGCAGAGTCAGAATTTGCCGAGTCTGAATTTAATGAACCTGAAGTTGCGGAATCCGCGTTTTCTGCCTCAAACGGCGTTTTCGTAACACGCGAATTTTTTATTTCACTAGCGTCGTGAATTTGCAGCAGACTGTTCCAAGCGGCGTTAACCAAATCAGCGGAAACGGTTTTGCTATACTGCTCGGCTGCGAACATCAGGGCCTGATCACACAACTGATTAATCAGACGAGGAACTCCGTCTGTCAATTTGAAAATTACATCGTAAGCGTCATTCTCGAAAATTGGCACGTTCCCCAACTGCCAACTGATATATGCGGCTGTTTCCTGTTTTGTGAGCGAATCCAAATATGAACGCGACACAACCCATTGGTTTAGGGCCGACAACTTGGGATGCGCAAACTTTTCTTCGAGTGCAGCAGTGCCGGCAAGTGCGATTCTGAACCTCGGTGCTGCTCCGTTGTCGAAATTG
>JBOFQC010000837.1:0-3230 GCA_051660725.1 Thermoguttaceae bacterium | reverse complement strand
TCTTCGTCCATTATAGTCGCCAATCTCGCCAATTTATCAACGGCAGCGATCAAGTTAAACTCGGTAACATGCGGAAGGAGTACCGCGTTGCATTCGCCGTGTGGCAGGTCGTAAAAACCGCCGAGCTGGTGAGCCATTGCGTGTACATAACCGAGAACCGCACTATTAAAAGCCATACCTGCAAGATATTCGGCGTAAGCCATTCCGTCACGGGCTTCCATGTCCTGACCGTTAGCAACAGCGCGGCGAAGATACTTGAAAATAAGTTCAACCGCTTTTTCCGCACACGCGTCGGTTACCGGCGTGGCAATTGTCGAAATGTACGCTTCAACGGCATGAGTAAGTGCGTCCATGCCGGTTGCGGCTGTTAAATCGGCTGGCATTCCGACCATTAACAGCGGATCATTAATCGCAACCAGCGGGGTGATCCGCCAATCGACAATTGCCATTTTAACCTTACGCGAAGTGTCGGTAATAATACTGAACCGTGTCATCTCAGAAGCGGTCCCAGCAGTCGTGTTAATTGCCAAGTACGGAGGCAACGGCTTCGTCGATTTGTCGACTCCTTCGTATTCAGTGATTTTTCCGCCGTTGGAAACGACAAGACCGACACCTTTTCCGCAGTCGTGGGCACTGCCACCACCAAGTGTAATCAAAGAATCACATCCGTTTTTGACGTAAATGTCGGCACCGTCATGTACGTTTTTGTCGGTTGGATTCGGTACGGTTTCGTCAAAAACCACGTAAGAAAAACCAGCGGAATCGAGAAGATCAGTGATTTTCTTCGTGATTCCACATGCGGTTATCCCCTTGTCTGTGACGATTAATGGCTTTTTCGCTCCTAACAGTTTGAAACGGTTCGGAACTTCTTTGTAGGAACCCACTCCCATTAACGTAACGCTCGGAATAAAAAAAGCGTAAACTTGCTCTGTCGGCATAATTTTGTTCTCCAGAAAATTTTGGCACACCAAACTTATTCGGTATACTTGACGAAATGTGTAAAAATAAAAGAGAAAAGAGTGAAATTGATTTTACTTTTCCACACACCAAAAGTCTACGCTCTGAAAAAAAATTATCTCAAAACGAGTTTGAAACGCTGAAATAAAATCAGCAGTAAACAAAATTGGCAAATTTCATTTTGGTTCGTCTAATTTTTTATTTCCGGCACAATGCTGCCAGGCAATAAAAATTGTTTAATCCCAAGCATGTTAGATATTGAAATTAAGTCATCCAAAGAATCCAAATCATACGTATATGTGACAGTACATCGATTATTATTAAATATATGATCACACTTAAAACTCATATTGCCGAAATTAAAATCGTACAATGTAACTATTGAACAATCTTTTTCAGCAACTTTGTTTTTAGATTCGTCAATTCTTTCTTTTAGTCTGACAAACATGGTGTCACGAATTTCCTGCTTCGCTTCTTCTGTGTCAAAATCACTGAGTTTCGTTGTAGCGGCGATAAAAACCTGTTCAGGAGACCGACCAATAATTAGATATATAGGACTACTGTTACTGTCCAATTCGTCCCAACCAGTGGTTACTTCAAAAAACTCGACATTGTCATCTTTGCCGAGCGATTTCACATTTGTGAATAATTGTCCGACATCCTCCATGCTTTGAATTAATTTATTCTGTTTTTCTTCGTTTTCTTCCTCCGACAAATATAATGAAGGGGTTTTTCTAAATGATTCAATCCATTCATCCTTTGCTGTTTCGAGCAACGACCAGTCGATTTTATCCTCGATTTTAGGTAGAGAACAACCGAAGTAGATCACTTCATCTTCTTCCGTGAAAGCGGCTTCCAAGTTAAATTTAATGTCAGATTCATCCAAGCAGTTGTGAACGTTTTTAAGAAAGCCATAAACTTTTTCCGCCACATTGCGGTTCATGTCATCCAATTCAGCGGCAGTGACGACATTTTCCTGCGGCTCAATTTCAGGTTGTTCCGGGTAGTACACCCAAGCAAATTCATCACCAACCACATGTCCCCATCCCTTGGTTTTGTCTCTACCATCGTTATTGATGCCACATGCAAAATTAAACAAATATGTACTTTCATGTCCTTCATCTGACAGGTATAAGGGCCGCTCATCGGGGGAAATTAACCTTATACCGATGTTGGCAAAAAAGTTAATCTTTTTCATCTCCTCAGGACCGTGTACTCGTACAAGTCCTTTATTTCCATCGTATTCAGGGTCGTAAAATCCCTGAACAGAAAGAGGAAGTTTTTGTACGCTTGTTTGTTCCATCTTTTCAGCATACCCAGATTCTTCTGTAAACAGTCTATCCCAAGTGAGCATAAGCGTTGAATCAGCCCAGGAAAAATAAGTTGTAGACAATTCATAATCGAGAGATTCCGAATCTTTCTGTTCGAGTAAGGTCTTTCTAACCTTTTTCAAAAATTTTCCGTCATTTTCTGACTCTGGCGGAAGAGGTTTTTGAAAAGGACCGAGAGGATTATAATGTCGTGTTGCTATATAACCTTCAGACGAAATTTTTTGTATCTCTTCGATGATCTTTTCGGTTAAATTAAATTCTCGTAACAATTTGTAATTGTTTTTTGCCAAGTTTGTCGAAACCAACACGATTTGTATCTTATCCTCGAAAATTTCAAGATTACCCTCGTCGAAATAAGATGAAATCATTGGATTTTTATACAGTTCAGTGCGTTTTTCCAGGGTATCAAATTCCCTCATATCGAAACTGTCTGGTTCTGCCTTCTGCATAACAATTATGTTATAAATCTCATCTCCGTCTGTATACGACGCACCATATACAGGCTTTTGTGCGTCTATCTCTTTTGGAATTGGAAAACTAACTTCTTCTTGCGAAAAACGACTCATTATTTGCTCGTAAGTCACCGCGTCGCACATAAACCAAGACGAAAGAATATACAAACCATCATTTACAACGTTTTCTGGCTCTGTCGTAAAAGCAGTAAACGGATTGACCGAAAAGACAAACGCAATCAAAAACAAAATCCTTAATGTTTTCATGTGATTTTGGGGAAAGAGTTAAACATCTGTTTCTGTTACATATTGTTATATCATTTCTTTAATAACAGCACAATTTCAATTTCTGCTGAGCAATCCATTAATAAAACCGGCAATATTGGGGGAGTGGGTAGTTTAGGCACAAGCTGAAGTCTATTTTCACGGAAATTGGTGCGTTTTTCGAAAAAAAGTCGCCTACGTACCCGCCAACTAACGTTGGCAGCTC
>JBOFQC010000836.1:0-4198 GCA_051660725.1 Thermoguttaceae bacterium | reverse complement strand
TGGCCGAGGGATTTTTTCCCATGCGCTGGAGTCAATCGGTCGGATTTGGACGAGCCCGGACATTGTTCGGCAGATCGCGACGAGATTTTGCGAAGCGACTTTTCGATTTTTCACCCATCGCCGCTCGATTTTACGACCGACGTGATTCGAAACGGACTTTTTCTGGGTTGACTACGTATCCCCCGGCAGAGCCGGGGGCTTTAATTGGGGACCGCTCAAAGCGGTTGTTTTTGTGGAAATTTTTCTCGGTTAATTAAACAAACGTGGTCCGTCCTCTTTTCTATCCGCTTCTTCCTGATACCGTATGTATCGGCGGATCGTCTCTTCATTGATGCCCACTGTCGATACAAAGTATCCTCGTGCCCAAAAAACTTGACCCGTAAAATTCCTATCTCGTCCCGCAATCTCACGGGCTATCATAATCGCACTCTTTCCTTTCAGAAAGCCGACCACCTGAGAAACCGAATACTTCGGGGGGATGCGTATCAGAATGTGAACGTGATCCGTACACAAATGTCCCTCCACTATCACGCATTCTTTTTGGGCGGACAACTGGTGAAAAATCTCTCCCAGCTTCGAACGTATCCTCCCAAATATCGCTTTTCGTCTGCCTTTCGGTACCCACACTATGTGGTACTTGCAATCCCATTTGGTGTGGCTTAAACTATCTGTTGTTGACATTTTGAAGTCTCCTTCTCTGTTGAGCTTTGAGCGGTTCACAAAGTTGGAGACTTTATTATTCCCGTAGCTGTCAAACTTTGGGAGTCCCCCAGCAGAGCTGGGGGCTTACCTGGATGAGTTATTTTTTCAAGCCAATTCGGAAGGGACAGAGTTTGTGATTAACAGGTACAGTGATCCAGAACGGACGAACCTTGGAACCCAGTTTGCGAGGATAAGTCTGATGGCTGGTTTGGGGAAAATTCAGCGACCATTCGACAACATGCGCGCGAGCCGAAGTACTGAGGTATACGCTGATTTTGGCGCGTTCCTTGAAAGTCAGTGGATCGGTCACAGCTCGAAAATAGCGATGGCTCATTATTTACAGGTCCGAGAGAGCGACTACGCGAGGGCAGCTGGTAAATCTTCCACCATTATGTGTGGAAGCGATAATAGTCCGAATTGCGACGAGCGTTCCAGTTCGCATGTTGATACCAATTGCAAAAAGGTTGCAAACGATAAAAATACGTTGCACCATTTTTCGAAAACGTTGCATGATTCGTTGCAGCATCCTTCTGCAAATGGCAGTAATGTTCAGTAAATAATAAACAAAAAAAGCCGCAAATCCTTAGATTTACGGCTTTATACTGTTCCTTGCGGGTCAATGCGGTCCCTTGCATTTACCTATTGAGTGCCGAAAAGAGGACTCGAACCTCCACCCCGAATGACCGGGACTAGGACCTGAACCTAGCGCGTCTGCCAATTCCGCCATTTCGGCTAACGAAACTTTGTATATTTTAGCACTCGATATCGGTAACGGAAGGGGGACTCGACACAACAGCTTGGCGGGAGAGCCTATTCACGTAGTCAGTATTGGTGCCGCCATGCTGAGCCATCATGCGTGGATAGCACCACCTCTTCTGATGTTCTCAAAAAATTTTACCCTTTATTTTTCATACGTAGATAAACGGAAACGCATAATAAAAGAAAAATCGCGAAGATACCCCCTATTTAATAAAGAATTCTGGCGAAATTATTACCACATTTTCAATAAGCGATTGGTAAACGCTCGAAAAAATGGCTCAATTTCGATCCTGAGTTTTTAAATATATACCGGTGCCCTGTATGGGCGGTACGCTTCGCGTGAGGTATTTCGCCTCCCGTTGGTCGGCTCCTTTTCTGAATTTTTCAATGTTTAATGCTGATTATCTTCAGCTTACCCTAAACTGGAAAATGCAGTTTATGCCGGGCGACAGTATAATAGTACATAAGGTGTACATTGAAAGTTGAACGACAATCTGATATAATGTGTAATACCAATTTGGCTTAGTTGATAATTTTGTCGCCTTTGCGTTACTTATGAAAGAGAAACACTTTAGATACTCGAAGAGTTGTTGGCGAAGTGATCATGAAAAGAATTACATGGTCGGCAAACCCACACGATACTAAACACTGTGTAATTTTGCCGTACTAGAGTAACGCCACTCATTATAACCTTGAAAGTTAAAATGTCATACAATAAGAAAACAATCATTGAGACCATCAACGACATCAATACAGGAAAAATGTTTTTACCTGCAATACAGAGAAAATTTGTTTGGAACAACGAGAACAAGATTACCAGACTGATGGATTCTATTATGTGCGGTTATCCCATTGGAACATTTCTATATTGGGGCGTTAGCGGAAAAGTTATCAACGAAAACAACTATACACTCTATGAATTTATTCACGATTACAGTGACTGGGACGGATTCATCAATAAAACTTCGCCGGGACCATTGCCCGCAGATAGTAATATTTTTGCTGTGTTAGACGGACAGCAACGCTTAACCTCCCTCTACATTGCGTTGCAAGGTTATCTCGCCTTGCATAAGAAAGGTAAAAGGTGGGATTCTCCTGATAGTTACCCCAAAAAAGAACTTTACTTTAATGTACAAAGTGGAGTCAATCCAGTTAATGATGACGGAAGTGAGGATGACTGTAAATACGAATTCAAGTTTTTTACCCAAGAAGAAGCCGCATCTAATACGAGTGGTATTTGGTTTAAGGTTAAGGATGTAGTCGGCATAAATTTTAGCCCGGACCAGCTCACGACATTAATCATTAAACGCGGGTGGGGTGAGGATAACCTCATCCAGAAAAACCTTCAAACATTGGTAAATCGTCTACACCAAAACGAGTTGATAAATTACTTTGAGGTAAAAGAGTCAACGATGGACAATGTTTTGGATATTTTTGTTCGAGTCAATAGCGGTGGTGTTGTTTTATCTAAAGCCGACTTGCTATTTTCCACGATAGTCGCTTCTTGGGACAAAGCTAGGGATGAAATTGACAGTTTGCTTAAAAATATCAACGGCAATAAGAGATTTAATTTTAATAGCGATTTTATTGTCCGCTCGTGTTTGTACTTGCTTGATCAACCATTCAAACTGAAAGTCGAAAACCTTTCCGAACGGTATGTTAAGAAAGTCGAGGAGCAGTGGGGAAATATCAAGAGTGCAATTACGGATACTCTTACGTTACTGGAAGAGTTGGGGTTCGAGGACACAAGGAAATTCTCGTCTTATAATGCGGTGATGCCATTAGTATACTGGCTTTACCATTCCGGGAATGTCGATGCAAATAACAAACAACGTATACGGAAGTTTTTTGTTTGTTCCCAAATCAAAGGTGTTTTTGGGCGATCATGCGATACCCATCTTGGACGTATTAGAGATAAGCTCAAAAAAGATTTTACGCAATTCCCTTTAAGTGAGTTGAGTAAAGAAAGCTATGGCGGAACAAACCTTTTGTTTAACGAAGAAGACATTTCTCGCTTATTTATCGACTACAAAAAAGACCCTACGACTTTTATGTTGCTTACTCTACTTTATCCAAACCTTAAGTACGGACAAGTAGAGTTTCATCAGGACCATTTGCACCCTTATGCCGGGTTTGAGGGTAAGGAAAACGAGAAGAAATTGAAAGACGCTGGAATTTCGGACGAGATAATTCGACAATGGAAGGAACAAAGGAATTGTTTGGCAAATTTGCAAATGCTTGAAGGATATGAAAACAGGAGCAAAAATGCTATGTCGCTGGTTCAATGGATTGCCGAAGAATCGAATAAGAAAAACTGCCAGTACTTACCGCAGTGTTCTTACGAGTTGAAAGACTTCGAGTCTTTTATGAATGAACGTCAAAAATTGATGGCGGCAAAGTTAAGGGAGATACTTTGCTAGAAATCATATTATCAGACACGTCGCAAATCCAGTACCATCTACCGTGGCTGGAACCCTCGCGGTGCTCCTTTTTTCACTGAAAAAATAGTTTCACCGACAACAGCCAAAAACTGCATATTGCGTCATGATTGGCAAATTAAGCCTTGCCCTGATAACATCACCAGTAGCACTGACTTCGGGGCGTCGCCAAGACCGATTTCTCTTTCAACCGACCTTTTGGGGACGCTCCGATGACGCTCCCGGCACACGATTTCGTCGCAAAACCGCATCGTGAGTGAGGGCTATTTTAATTCGTGTCCCCATACTTCTACTTTACG
>JBOFQC010000835.1:0-1825 GCA_051660725.1 Thermoguttaceae bacterium | reverse complement strand
TGATCAATCCCTCTAAAATCAGTGTCATTGCCCGTTGAAAAATGCCCGGTGCATTTTTGTAGCCTTGCGGCATTTTGACAAACTGATAAAGACCATTTCCCGTAGAAAAGGTTGTTTTTTCTTTGTCGCACGGCTCAATATCAATATGATAGAAACCGTCTTTTAAGTCAATAACACTAAAAACAGTCATGCCATGTAGCAGACTCAGTAATTCATTAATTTTGGGCAAATTGAACCCATCCAAAAGCACCTTGTCATTGAGGCGTCGAAAATCGACGCAAAATCTCAGTTCGCCAGTCTTTTTCTTAGTTAACACCACTGGGTTTAGCCAAAGAGAATTGCTTTTTTCTATAATTTGCCTATCTAGCAAATCTTGAATTATTGACTCGAATTCCATGCGATCACTATATGTTCGTATAGGTCGCGTCCAACTGACGATCCCATCGTCAGTTGTTTTTATAGCGCATTTTATCGGTATCTCAGAAGTTTTCTTAATGTGTTGAATTGTAAATTCGGTTATGTCATCAAAACTGATTAAAATTGTATTTGGCGTAATATTATCCAAAATGTAAAAATCAACCATTTTTGTATGACCTTCAAATTCGATCTTCGCATCAAGATGCTTTTCTGCTGACAAAATTGTGCCATTGAGCAATGTAAATTCGAAGGGCTCGTCGAGTTTTTGCGCCTTCCATCCAAATTGCTCAACTAAACGACTATCAATAATTGACGCTGCTGCTGCAGAGTCAAACAGACAGCAAAAATCGATTCCATTGATTTTGATTGCCCGATAGTCTAGTCCCAAAATTTTTCTTTCGTGTTTTGCTATGTTGGTATGATTTACCGACCTGTCTTTTTTACTTGGACAGTCAAAAGACATATGCCCAATCTTGTCACAAACAAAACATTTAATCGGTGCATTGCGATCGAAAGTTTTGCCTTTTAAACTTGTGTCATTGTTTTTTGAAAAATTCGTTTTTTTGCTAAACTCTCGCGAGTTTTGAAAATAATTTTGTTCATGCTCTTTATACTTCTCCGCAATATCAGAGATGGTATAATCTGTGCCAATCAACAAAATCTCTAACGTTTTTGGCAAAACCATTTTTGTCAATCTTTTTCTGATTTCGCCCTCTTCTGTATTGGTAAATTGAGCTTTCATTACCAATCTCATCAGAAACGCAGACCACGTTTCGTCTTTATATTTTCTAATTTCGCCAATATTTTCGCTTGTGCAAAAATCTTTGATATCTTTTTTGATATCATCCCAATCACCCGAAAAATTGTCCTCCGCAATTTTTTCTATCAACCATTCTTTGAAGCGCATATCACCAAATTGCGCTATCCTTGCAAGCTTGTCTTTAAGACTTCCTTGCATAAATCCATCCTCCCATTCCAATAAAGCCAGTTCAATGGCTATCTCTTTCCCGATCGATCCCTTTTTGAACTTGACTGTTTTAGAGCGCGTATCGGTCCGATAAGCGACATCTCGATTTTCGCGTTGTGAAAATCTTTCGTTGTGTCTACCAGTGGCCATATCTGGTCCATCGTTTGGATCTTGTTGTCCAAGGTTGGATGAGGCGGGCCGACCACGTTGTCTATTTTTCTTCAAATCCAAATTCTCTTTTTCAAACATCGATTTATTCAATAAAATCTTAACTTTTATACTTTTACTTTTACTTTTACTTTCACCCTTAACCCATCACTCTTCAGCTCCAGTACTTTCCATCATTGCTTCCTTATCCGGCCAATCATTTGCTTCATTACCTGGAATGATAATATTTCCTTTTTGGCAAGTTCTTATCGGTACTTCTCCTTGAGCCAAATC
>JBOFQC010000834.1:0-8081 GCA_051660725.1 Thermoguttaceae bacterium | reverse complement strand
CTTAAGCAAAAAGAATTTCCATTAGACCTGACAATGCTCCACAAATATTTGGGTGATAATCAGGACAAATACTCTACTTCGCCGTTAAACGACCCTGTGAAAGACGGTGTAAGTGTTTGGCGCAAACGTCCCGTTAAAGATACGCCAACTTCCACTCTTAATCCTCCGGTTTCGAATCAAATGATTGCATCGGATATCACAACCGAGGCGGAAGAGCGAATGGCGGAACTCATAACTGCATTTGCGGATTATAATCTTACCGTCAAACCGCACTCTACTCCTTTCGTATACGGTCCGTGCGTACTTCGTTTGCAGATCAAACCGAAGCTCGGTGGTACCGTTACCATTCAGAAATACCAAAGCAAGGCCACTGAACTGAAAGTTAAACTCGCCTTGGAAATTGAACCGTTCATTCGCTCGCAACCCGGTTTTTTAAGCGTTGATATTCCACGCCGTCATCCGCAACCAACTATGATCGCCGACCTCGTTAAGGCAAGTAAAGTCCCACATGCCGCAAACAGCTTTTCTTTTCCGCTCGGAGTTGACGTTCAAGGAAAAACGCACTGGGTTGATCTGGCCGATTCCAACTCCACGAATATCCTAATCGGCGGAACTGCGGGAAGCGGCAAAAGCGTTCTGCTCCAAACAATTCTGCTGGGAATCGGACTGACCGCCAAACCGCGTAGTGTGTTATTTACGTTGATCGACCCTAAACAGGTTTCGTTTCAGCAGTTTCGCGAACTGCCGATGTTGCGAAGCGACGATATCATAACTGACTCCAATGCGGCTTATGAGGCACTCAACGAACTCGTACAAGAAATGGAAGACCGATACACAATCTTTGCCGAGGAAAAAATTGAGAACATCAGTCATTACAATGAGTTATATCCTGAGCAGCCGCTGTTTCGAAATGTTATTATTCTTGATGAATTCTCTGATTTGCTTTCGGACAAGAAAACCAAACTTGCACTCATCGAGGCGGTTAAACGTATCGGTCAAAAAGGGCGTGCTGCCGGTTTTCACTTAATTCTCGCAACTCAGCGTCCTGATAAAGATGTGGTGTCGCCGCTAATTAAAGCTAACTTGCAGATGAAAATCGCTCTTAAGGTAACATCTGAGAAAAACAGCCGGATTATTCTTGACGAGTCGGGAGCTGAGTGCTTGGCTGGCCGCGGAGACATGATAATCGGCGGAGCTGTTCCGATCCAGCGACTCCAGGGACCGTATTTCCACAAAGATGATATTATAAAATTGAAAAGCATATCGAAATAATTACTGTTTATCGGTAAAATCGAAAATTCGGGCAATAGCGGAGGATTGTATTTTGCGGTTATTAAGGTACAATGCCTACACTTTTCGTCGTTTAGTTTCCGGCAACAGTACTCTATACCGCAACACGTAATGTCCGCTAAAAATAAGGAAATCTGGCGTTCCCAGTATCCATTTGAGTCTCGTTTTCTAGACTTAAATGGACTGAGGATGCACTACGTGGATGAGCAAAAAGCCCGTGTGCAGGGCGAACCGGCACGTAAAGTACTCTTAATGGTTCACGGAAATCCGACTTGGTCGTTTTATTATAGAAATCTGATTTCCGCTTTCCGGTTTCGGTTCCGAACTGTTGCGCCGGACCATATCGGTTGCGGTCTTTCCGACAAACCAAGTGAAAAAGAGTACTCATTCAGGCTAGAAAGACGTGTAGACGACCTTTGTCAATTGGTCGAAAAACTCGATTTGAAAGAAGTTACGCTTATCGCTCATGATTGGGGCGGAGCAATTGGAATGGGGGCCGCAACGAGACTCCCTGACCGATTTGAGCGAATCGTGCTTTTGAATACGGCGGCGTTTCGGTTTGACAGGTGTCCGTTTAGAATTCGACTTGGACATTTGCCGCTTGTAGGTCGGTACGCAATTCAAGGCATGAATCTTTTTTGTCTATCCGCACTGAAAATGGCAACTGAGTATCCGCGCCAGCTTCGTCGGGAAGTTAAAGCTGGCCTTTTGGCTCCGTACAATTCGTGGCATAACCGCACTGCGGTTTACCGTTTCGTTGATGATATACCGCTTTCTGAAAAACATCCGAGTTACCGGACGCTTACAGAAATCGAAGAAAAATTGCCGATTTTCCGTAACAAACCGGTCTGTCTTATTTGGGGTATGAAAGATTGGTGCTTTCATCCCGAATTTTTAAAACGATTTTTGCAATTTTATCCCGAAGCGGACGTTCACCGAATCGAAAACGCCGGTCATTACGTTCTCGAAGACGCTGAAAGTGCTGTGATTTCCGCTCTCGAAGGTTTTTTGCGTGAAAAATAAAACGTGAAAAAGAAGCGTAAATAAAGAAGCGAGAATAATGAAAAATGAACACCTACATTCTCGGAATAACTGGTGCCAGTGGCAGTGTTTACGGCATACGACTTCTTGAACAGCTTTTACTGCTCGGACATGAAGTTTACGTCGTTTTAAGCCGAAGTGGGAAAGCAGTTGCCGCTTACGAGCTTGGAATCGGCGAAATTACCGAGCAGCGGGATTTTCTGGAAGCCGCACTTGCCGCAATTCACACGAAATTTGATTTCAGTAATGGTGTTTCGTGTTGCGATGAGGGCAACTTCCGTGACTTTTTAAAACCGCTGAAACTACGCGATCAAGACGATTTTTTCGCTGAAATCGCAAGCGGCTCTTTTAAAACGGCTGGAATGGTCATCGCTCCGTGTTCAATGAACACACTAGGTTGCATTGCAAACGGTGTCAATTTGCATCTGATTCACCGAGCAGCGGAAGTGCAGATGAAAGAAAGACGGAATCTAATTTTATTAACCCGTGAGGCGCCGTATTCTGCGATTCACTTGGAAAATATGCTTACGGTAACACGAGCAGGCGGCGTTGTAATTCCTGCCTCGCCACACTTTTACGCCAACTTTTCCGAAGACGTAAAAATCACAAGCGGAGACCTCATTGATTCGGTTATAACAAAAATTCTGGACCAATTATCCGTTGAGCATGACCTGCCGTACCGCTGGAGTTGAATCCAAAGCGAGCCGCCTGCGCAAGTTGGCGGGTACTCTACTCTGGCACCGTTATTCTTTACCCGTTTCTTCTAAATTTGAAAGCAGCGGTTGGGTTGCGCGGTCAAGGATTCCGAGCATGAACGCAATTGCGAGACCGTAATTCGTAATTGGAACGCCTGAATCCCGGCAATGCATCATTCGGCTGAGCATTTCCCGGCGGTTCCACATGCACGCACCGCAATGAATTACGAGGTCCCAAGTTTTTAATTGTTCGGAGTCGGGAAAATCGTGTCCTTGAACATGTCCGATTTCCAGGGGGCCGCCGACGTATTTACGGAGCAGGTTCGGTATTTTTACCGTGCCGATGTCCTCGGTTATCGGGTGATGAGTACACGATTCGGCAATTAAGACGCGACTGGTTTGGCTCAGGTTCGCAATTGTTTTCGCTCCTTCAATCATTGTATGAACGTCCCCTTTTTGCCTTGCGAAAAGCACCGAAAACGAAGTCATTGGCACGTTTTGCGGCACGATTTCCGACACTTTGGCAAACGCTTGCGAATCGGTAACCACCAGAGCGGGTGGCGTTTTCAAGCGTGAAAGTGCGTCCTGAAGTTTGTCGTCTTTGACAACGATACAGAATTGGTCGCCGTCCAAAATGTCACGGATCGTCTGCACTTGCGGCAAAATCAGCCGACCTTTCGGAGCTTCTTTGTCAATTGGAACGACAAGAACGATGAGTTCGCCCGGTTTTACTAGGTCCGAAACAATTGCCTGAACCCTTAAAAATTCTTCCGGAACTACTTTTACGAGGTTTTCGACAAGAGCGTTTCGGTTCGTGGAATAATCGGCTTTTTCGGGGGTGCCGTTATGTTTTAGCGTTGTGAAAATGAACGGTATTTTTTCATTTTCGAGCCGTTCCAGCTCTTTTTTTGCTGGTTCGGCAAGGTCGGTTTTGTTGAAAGTAACGATTACCGGGATTTTGCGGGCTGTAAGTTCGGAAAGTATCTGATCTTCGAACCGATTCCAGCCGGCAGATGTGTCTACGACAAGAATCGCAACATCTGTTCTGTCAAATACTTGCCGGGTTTTTTCGACACGTAGTTCGCCGAGAGCTCCAACGTCGTCGATTCCGGCAGTGTCAATGAAAAGAACCGGGCCGATTGGAAGCAATTCCATTGGTTTTTCGACCGGATCAGTGGTTGTGCCAGCGAAATCCGACACAATTGAGCTTTCTTGTCGGGTAAGAGCGTTTAAAAGTGACGATTTTCCGACGTTTCGGCGTCCGAAAATACCAATGTGGAGTCGAAAACCTTTCGGTGTTGCAGTTGTGGTTGCTGTTGGTGTTGACATTATTTACTCGCAATACTCAGGGCAACGGACCCTTGTTTTTTATTCAAAAAATGGTACACTCTCAGATTGGGATTTTGTATACAATGCGTGTAATTAAGCGGCAATGTAATTTGCTTTTCACTTTAAGGAAAGCAAGAGTTTGCAGAGTGATCACATTTCAACTTGTTGACTGCGTGCAAGTATATACGAAATACATGTTATGTGGAAGCCGAGTTAGCTTGTTAGCCGCCGAGCCCTGCTCGGTGTTGCACCCCGGAGAGACCTGCCGTCTAGGCATAAATAGTTCCGGGGCTTGGAATGAAAAACAAAATGTAGTCGGTTTTACGCTGTAATGGTTGCTGGTGTTGATAAATATAGAGTGAGTTCTCTGTTATTTCGTTTTCATTTTGTGTCTAATTTATGTGAAAAAATGAAATACTACTTTATGCTTGCGGTGGTATGCCTGATGTTTATTCTTTTGGTTATTACCGCCAGCAAGGGTGTAAATGAGGAAGGTATTTTTTTATTATCAGTGTTGATCATCATTTTCGTTTTTCTAAAACAAAGCATTAGAATGGATGACATGACCAAAAAGATAAAAGAGCTGGAAAACGAAATTGGGAATAAAAACAAATGACAGATGCTGAACATGAAGTTGGTGTTCAATTCCTTGATGATTCACATGAAAGAGCGGTCAGGCGGGCAATGCATGATGTCACAAATGACTTGATTATGCGAAACAAAAGTAACAGAGAAAATAAAACTGCATCTAAGCCAGATGTAACTTGCGACAAGACAAATAAAAACAATAATATTCGTGAGGTGGTTTAAATTTACCATCTTCAGACAACTCAGCCTTGCATCGCAAGGCGTTTTTCGAGGCCAAAGGCTACCGCCATACTGGCTTCGGTATAAATTAACCTTTTTTTCAATACTTTAACCTTTAGCAACAATTATGGTAGCAACAACAGATAAAGTAGTCGGTAAAGTAACCCAGATTATCGGTTCGACATTCGACGCAGAATTTCCGGAAAGTCAGCTTCCCGCCATTTACAACGCGATCACGATAAAAAGTGACAGTAAAGGTGTCAAATTAAATCTCGTCGGTGAAGTACAGCAGCAGCTAGGCGGTGGCCGCGTCAGATGCGTTGCTCTCGGTAGCACGGACGGTCTGGTTCGTGGTATGGACTGCGTTGACACCGGCGGACCAGTCAAAGTGCCGGTTGGAAAAGACACGTTGGGCCGCGTTTTTAACCTGCTCGGCGAACCAATTGATAAACGTGGTCCGGTAAACGCGACTGAATACCGTCCGATTCACCAGGATGCGCCGCCGGTTATCGATCTTTCGACCAGTACCGAAGTGTTTGTTACCGGTATCAAGGTTATCGATCTTCTGACACCGTTTGTTCGTGGTGGTAAAGCGGGCTTGTTCGGCGGTGCCGGTCTCGGTAAAACAGTTATTCTTCAGGAGCTCATCGCTCGTATCGCTAGTGCTCACGGTGGAAACTCGGTGTTTGCAGGTGTTGGTGAGCGTACCCGTGAAGGTAACGACCTTTGGCTCGAAATGCAGGAAGCCAAGATTGGAAACACTGGTCGTTCCGTTATCGAACAGACGACAATGGTGTTCGGTCAGATGAACGAACCGCCGGGGGCACGTCTCCGCGTTGCTCTTTCCGCATTGACTATGGCCGAGTACTTCCGTGATTCAACTGGAACCGACGTGCTTTTGTTCATTGACAACATTTTCCGTTTTTCGCAAGCCGGTTCAGAGGTGTCAGCACTTCTTGGTCGTATGCCGTCAGCGGTGGGTTACCAGCCGACACTAGCATCAGAAATGGGTGCGTTACAGGAACGAATCGCATCGACAACGAAAGGCGCAATCACTTCCGTGCAAGCGGTTTACGTACCGGCGGACGACCCAACCGACCCGGCACCGGCAACTGCGTTTGGTCAGCTCGACGCATTTATTTACCTTGAACGTGCGATTTCAGAAAAAGGTATTTATCCGGCAGTTGATCCGCTCGCGTCGTCCAGCCGTATTCTCGACCCGCAATATGTGGGTGAACGGCATTACGCCTGTGCCCGTCGTGTTCAGCAGACACTCCAACGGTACCGTGAGCTTCAGGACATCATTGCGATTCTCGGCGTTGACGAACTTGCGGAAGAAGACAAACTCGTGGTACACCGTGCCCGTCGTATGGAACGGTTCCTTTCTCAGCCGTTCCTTGTAGCGGAAGCGTTCACCGGCAAGCCGGGCGAAATCACACCGCTCGACGAAACGATTCGTTCGTTTGAAGAAATCGCAGATGGCAAATGGGACCACTTGCCGGAACAGGCGTTCATGTACGTCGGCGTTGTCGAACAGGCAGCAGAACAAGCCGAAAGAATGGAAGCCGAAGCGAAGAAAGACAAGTAATTTGTAATTGTTGATAACACGTTTAGCCGCGCGTCCAAGACGCCGGCTTTAACGCGGGGTTTTCACTTTAACATCTGTCAATCCATGCCAGAGCAAAACAAGTTACCGCTGAATACGAAGTTTTCAGAGTGCAAGCAAGATACGCAGGGTTGTAACGGCGTGCGATCAGCATTGGCTCAGTTATCCATTTGGTTATCCCGTGACAAGCAAGGTGCGAAGAGTTGTGATGAAGTGCAAGCAGAGCTAAAACGGTGTTCCGCATGGTTTTCATTTTTTGCTGCATTATCATTATTGTTTGTTTGCTTTGGTATTCTTTTGCTGGTTTTAGGAACTTGCGGTGGCTTTATTGTATTGATTCGTGAAACTAATTATATCAACGCACCGTTTGGCCGCTTGGATGTCGGCGGCTATTTCGCGTGTGGCATTACGTTGATTATCAGTGGTATTTTTTTGTGGGTGATTTTCCGTTCAATTGCGGCTGTCTTGCTTCACATGGTAGCTTATGAAAACAATCAGATTAGTACAAACTCGATTTTGGACCGGATAGAAAGTAAAATTGCGAATGACACAAACGGAGAACAGTGAAAAATGCCGGCTATTTCAATGTTTTACGGTATTGTAATTTATATTTATTGGGAAAAAGGCGAACGTCATAATTTGCCACATTTACATGCCGTGTATAATGACTGTGAAGCGGTGTTATCAATACCCAATGGAAAAATGCTTTCAGGGAAATTACCCAGACGTCAAATGAAACTTGTTCAAGCCTGGATCATACTCCATGAAGATGAACTTCTTGCGAACTGGAATTTGGCACAGGAAAATCAGCCACTTTTCAAAATTGACCCACTTAAATAAATTTTTTTGAAAAATAAGTTTATACGTGAAATAATATCATGAGAAGTAAAGTGCCGCCAATTGGTCCTCGTGTCGTAAAAGTAGTACCGTATGATGATTATACGCTTTTACTTACTTTTACAAATAATGAAACAAAAAAATTTGATGTCAGTCCATTTTTGAATAAGGGAGTATTTACTGAACTACAAAACATCGGGTATTTCCGTTGCGTACGACTTAACGGTGCCGGAAGTATAGAATGGCCAAACGAACAAGATTTCTGTCCCGACACGCTTTATTTGAAAAGCACTCCGGTTGAATAGAAAAGCAGTAATTACGTAAAATATGGTTAGCCGCTGATTTGGGATCAGCGTTGTCTCACTTTAAATTAAACATTAAAAATCACGTGGAAAACATTCGTAACAAGTTTATCTCGGAAATTTCACAAGCGACAACAAGTGAACAGGTCGAACAGCTTCGTTTGAGTTATCTCG
>JBOFQC010000833.1:0-2261 GCA_051660725.1 Thermoguttaceae bacterium | reverse complement strand
TAAAGGAAAAGCCTATTTTCGTAAGGAAAATACGTGATATAGGCAAACCGCTTATATCGGAGGACCGCCCGTTTTCACCTGAGGCGGAGTACATGGATTGTATTTTTGCCGGTTCTTTTGCTCCGATTCACAGCGGTCACATCCGAATGATAGAAATTGGCGAGGAACGGTTGCAAAACCGTGTCGCATTGGAAATCGCGGTAAGAAACGTTGATAAGGCACCGTTGGACTACATCGAAATAGGCAACCGTTTAAAACAGATCGAAAAAAACAGGACGGGACAAGCGGTTTGGTTGACGAGAACTGTTCGATTTATAGATAAATCGCAGCTTTTCAGAGAGGCGACATTTTTGGTTGGTGCCGACACGCTTGAACGGATCGGAGCGCAAAAGTACTACGGAAACAATCACAGCGTACTAATGGACGTGATGAGAAGGATAACGTACTACGGTTGCCGTTTTCTTGTTTTTGCACGAAGAAATAAAGACAATGACCAAATTGATAATCTTCAATCATTGGTTATTCCTGATATGCTACGCTCTTTGAGTGAGGAGGTGCCGGAAGATGTGTTCTGCGAAGACATTTCATCTTCAAAGATAAGAAATCTTTCAGAATAATCAGAATAACCAGAATAATCAGAGTGCCATTTGGCGTTTGCTGTGGTGCAGTAAAAGAAAAATTATCTGCAAACATGGCGTTTTCATACAAGAAGTAAACGAGTACACCAATTCGACTATCCACTCGCAGAGACACAGCATGATGGTACTCTGTTTGTTGCACCTGAAACGATGACTGTGATGATGCAATTCTATGACAAATATCTGAGATAAATGTTAAATGTATTCTACAAACGGTATTTTTATATGCGTTGCGAAAAGTGTTTCACCTCGCAATATCTGCCGTGTTGGTGTGAATTGGTGGGCTATTTTCCTGAGTTTTCCGACGTTTGGTGCTGAGCCCCCTCAGCTTGCGCCCTGCTTTGGAAAAGATGCAGTTTTTGCCGCACGACAGTATAACACTCAGAAAAGGGGAGTTTTAGGACATTGTACAGTATAATATTTACACCTCTTGTTGAAATTATTGATCTTTGCGAAAAATTGAAGCTGCGAAGTTAAGGTGAAACCACACTTTCTTTGACTTATGTAACTCTGCTTCATTTCCTCTTGAAAAGTCGCGGTTCTAATTTGTTGAATCATAAGTAATGTCGAAAAAGTAATACCGGCTTTCTGTTTGACTGAGGAACTTTTTCTAAACTTGATGCCTCTTGTCTGACGTTAAATAGAAAGCAAGTAATAATTTCCGTCAATCAGAAATATTCGAACAAATATGCCAGACAAAAAAATTTACGCTCACACGCATCCTAAGTTCAAGGAAGATAAGACACAATGGCAAACATTGACCGAACATCAGATAAACGCAGCTAAGCTTGCGGAAGAATTTGCGTCAGTGTTTGCATCATCTGATGTTGCGTGGAACACCGCTGTTTTACACGACTTGGGAAAAATTGATGTGTTGTTTCAACAGAAATTACATTTAGCGTACAATCAGGAATCCGAGATTGAAAAAATTCCTGGTCAAGTCAATCACAGCGGTGCAGGTGCCGCATTTGCTGAAGAAAAATTTGGTAAAAGTGTCGGCTTGACACTCGCATATTTGATCGCAGGGCATCATGCCGGATTACCTGATTACGAAAGCGACAAAACAAACAGTGCCGCGTGGACTGTTAGACGAAGTGAAGCAAAAGAAAATCTTGAAAGAATTCGGCACGAAATCGCTCCATTTCTAAATGAATTGGATAACGATCTTAAATTGCCAACTTATCTTAAAGCGAAAAATTATCACCTCTGGGTGCGTATGCTGTTTTCATGTTTGGTTGACGCCGACTGGCTCGACACGGAACGGTTTATGGATTCGGAAAGATTTGAAAAACGCCTGAAATTTCCCCCTGTCTACGAATTATCGGACAGATTTTGGGCGTACATGGAAGAGAAAAAGAAAAAAGTAGACAAAACCTCACCACTGAACATAATTCGGAACGAAATTTTAGATTCATGTATAAACACAGCGGAACAACCGTCCGGTTTGTTTACGCTGGCGGTTCCGACAGGTGGTGGCAAAACGCTTTCGAGTATGGCTTTTGCGCTTAACCACGCAAAAAAACACAGGTTTAATCGCATTATTTACGTTATTCCGTACACCAGTATTATTGAACAGACAGCAAAGGTTCTTCGCGAAATTTTTGGCGACGAAAATGTTCTTGA
>JBOFQC010000832.1:0-7109 GCA_051660725.1 Thermoguttaceae bacterium | reverse complement strand
GAAAACAAAAAAGACGAAAACATGATTCGGCTCTTGGGATTGGTCAATCTTAGCCGTGCTGCCGTTTTGAACGAAGCAGGCGACAAAGACGCAGCTTTGGAAGGTTATGAGCGAGCCGTAAAGGTTTTCAAACCGCTCGCTGATAAAAATGACGGTGAAACCCTTTACGACATTGCCGGCGTCAAACTCAACCGTGGAATAATCTACCGGGAACTCGGCGAATACGAAAAAGCCAAGCAGGAACTCGAAGAATCGTTCGTTGAGTTCCGTGCTCTCGAAAAAATAAGCGAACTGGACACACGGTTCTTCATGGCTAAAGTAAGCGACGAACTTGGCGGTTTGATGCGTGAAAACGAAGAACCAGCCGATGCAATCGTCGAAATGTACAACCGTGCAATGCGACTTTACGTCGAACTGATTGATGCCGGTGACAAACAGCTTGAAATCAGTCTCGCCAATTCGCTTCTGGAACGTTGTTCGGCAAAATTCGAATCCGACAACCGCGGCGACGTTGAACCGATCCTGGCCGATGTGCGCAGTGGTATCGACATACTCAAAAAATGCCTTGATAACGGTTTGGAAGATGCGTATACCGACCTTTGTGGTGCCATGAATCTGTACGGTATCATGCTTTCCGAACTGAAACGGTACGACGAAGCGATTAAAGTTTTCGATGAGATTCTCGAAACATTCTCCGATCTGGAAAATTCTGATGATCCGACTGTTATCGACGAATACGCATGTCTGTTCGATAATCGCGGCATGTGCCTGCTTGCCGTTGACAAAGTGGAAGAAGCACTCCTCGACCTTTCCAAAGGAATTGAACTCCGCGAAACGCTTTGGGAAGAAGAGTGGGACCTCGAAGATGAAATCCTTGCCGCTTTTGCGCCAGCGTTGGTTTCTGCTTATTGCAATCGCGCACAGGTTTACATGGGCCAAGGCAAAAAAGACCTCGCAATGGACGACTGCAAAAAAGCGACGAATGTTCTCGAACCTTACGCCGACGATCTCGGCGAAGATTACGAAGAATTCCGTGAAATGATTGATGAAATCAGATAACGCAGTACACCGGCAAATGTATATTTGTCGAATATGTTTAGTCGCTGATCCTGGATCAGCGTTTAATGATTTGCTGGAGCTAACGAAAAAAAACATCTGCTCACACCACATAAATGTCACTCCGTTTTAAAGTTGTAGAAGAAGCGTATAAACGCAAAGCCGTTCCGGTTGAATCGCCGAAAATGTCAACTTCCGAGTATTTCGGAAAAAATGTTTTCGACCGAAAGCAGATGAGTAAGTTTCTTACGAAAGAAACGCTCCAAACCGTTTGTGACGCAATTGATAACGGCATGCAACTTGATAGGGATATTGCAAACCACGTTGCTGCCGGTATGAAAATGTGGGCAATTGAAATGGGTGCGACGCATTATTCGCACTGGTTTCATCCGCTCACTGGTGGCACCGCTGAAAAGCACGATTCTTTTATAGAGTTTGACGGACACGGCGGTGTCATTGAGGAGTTTTCCGGTAAACTGCTTGTGCAGCAGGAACCGGACGCTTCCAGCTTCCCGTCCGGCGGAATCAGAAACACGTTTGAAGCGCGTGGCTACACTGCCTGGGACCCGTCTTCTCCGGCTTTCGTTGTGCAGGACACGTTGTGCATTCCGACTGTTTTCATATCTTACACCGGCGAATCGCTCGATTTTAAAACGCCTCTTTTGCGTGTAATTGGTGCAATTGATAAAGCGGCCACTGCGGTTTGCAATTACTTCGATAAAAACGTAAAAAAAGTAATTCCGTACCTCGGTTGGGAACAGGAATATTTTCTTATTGATGACGGCCTTTACGCCGCAAGACCGGACTTGGTGCTTACTGGACGTACCCTGATGGGACACCGAAGTGCGAAGCGGCAGCAGTTGGAAGATCATTATTTCGGAGCGATTCCGACCCGTGTTGCTGCGTTTATGAAAGATTTGGAATTCGAGGGGTACAGATACGGTATTCCGATAAAAACGCGGCATAACGAAACTGCGCCGAATCAGTTCGAGGTCGCACCGATTTTCGAGGAGATGAATCTCGCTAACGATCACAACCAGCTGCTGATGTCGCTGATGAAAAAAGTTGCGAGGCGTCACAATTTCCGGGTTTTATTACACGAAAAACCGTTTATTGGTATCAACGGATCAGGCAAGCATAACAACTGGTCGCTTGGCACTGACACCGGTATTGGGCTTTTCACGCCCGGCAAAACGCCGAAAGAAAATCTGCGTTTCATAACTTTCCTGGTGAACGTGCTTGTTGCGGTTTACAAACATAATGCGTTGCTAAAGTCGAGCATAATGAGCGCGTCCAACTCACACCGTTTGGGCGCAAGTGAGGCACCGCCGGCAATTGTTTCGGTTTTTCTAGGTTCGGTGCTTTCCGAAGTGCTTGATAAAATCGAGTCCGATCATTTTGATGCCGCAATCAATGTTGACGACAAGCGTAAGATGAAGCTCGGCCTGCCGTTTGTGACCGATGTTTTAGTCGACAACACGGACAGAAACCGCACGTCACCGCTCGCATTTACGGGAAACCGTTTTGAGTTCCGTGCCGTTGGTGCCTCGGTAAACTGTGCTTCAGCAATGATAGCGTTAAACGCGGCAGTTGCTCACCAACTTCAGGAGTTTAAAAAAGAGGTAGATGAAAAAATCGCTGCCGGAGCGACGCAAGATAAAGCTTTACTTGAAGTTATAAAGTCGTGTATAAAAATTTCCAAGCCGATCAGGTATAATGGCAACGGATACAGCGAAGAATGGGTCAAAGAGGCCAAAAAGCGTGGGCTTTGCGCAGAAACCTGTGTGCCGTTGGTGTACGATGCGTTACTCAAGCCGGAATCGGTCAAGGTTTTCGAGCAAACCGGAGTTCTTTCAGAAACGGAATTGAAAGCGAGAAACGAAGTAAAGCTCGACATTTATTCGAATAAAATTGAAATCGAATCGAAAGTACTCTGCGATTTGGCAACGAACCACATTGTGCCGGTTGCGACGAAATACCAATCGCAGCTGCTTGAAAACGTTTACCGTGTCAAACAGGTTTTCAGTGACGAGAAGTTTGCTCCGCTCTGCTCGGAAAATTTGAACCTGATTGAAGAAATCGGCGGACACATCACGAAAATCAAGCTGAAAGTCGCCGAGTTGGAAGCGATAAATGTCAAAGCTGACACCATGCAGTGTGAACGTGACAAAGCGATTCTTTTTTCACGCAGTGTGGTGCCAATGCTGGAATCGATCCGCGAACACATTGACGCCCTTGAAATGATTGTCGACGACGAAATGTGGCCGCTTCCGAAATACCGCGAACTCCTGTTCATCCGCTAAGGACCTGCATAAAAGTCAAAGTTAGCCGCCGAGCCCTGCTCGGCGATGAACCACCCGGAGCAGGGCTCCGGGGCTAACCCATAACCTATAACCTCACAAAAAACATGTCCGGAAAGTTCCTGCTCGCATTTGTTTGTGTTTGTATAGCCCTGCACACATTTACCGCAATTGCCGCGGAAAAGAGCGAGTACATTTTCGTGCCGGAAATAACCGATTCGTTCAAGGCCGGAATGGATATGTGCCGGGAACGTGAGATTCCCGTGATTGATTATCACATTCATTTGCGTGGCGGCATGACGGCGGAAAAAGCGGCTATTCGGCAGGAGAAGTGTGGCGTCATTTCCGGTGTGCTTGAAAACGTCGGACGAGATTGGCCGCTCTCTGATAATGAAAAGCTGGAAAAATTCATCACGGAAGCAGAAAAAGCCCGCGCGAATGGAAAACCGCTTCTTATTGGTATTCAGGTAAATGACCGTGATTGGTTTAAGGAATGCGACCCGAAACTTATCAAGCGGCTCGATTTCGTCTTGGCAGACACAATGATTATGGGAACCAATGCAGAGGGGAAGCCGCAAAAAATGTGGCTCGACGATTATAGAATCGACGACCCGGAAGCTTGGATGCAGCGGTACATGGAACATAACATGCAGGTTTTGTCTGAGCCGATTACAATTCTTGCGAACCCGACATACTTGCCGAAAAGTGTTGAACACTTGTACGACAAACTCTGGACCGAAGAGCGGATGAAAGCGGTTATACAAAAATCGATTGAAAATGATATCGCTCTTGAAATTCAAGCGACGTCGGAGTTTCCGAAATCAAAATTCTTCAAGTTGGCAAAGGAGATGGGTGCGAAATTCTCGTTTGGCACCAACAATTTCGACGAAAAGCCGATTCCGGTAGACCGCTGGTTCAAAACGGTCAAGGAACTCGATCTTGCCGGGCCAAATGTTTTGGAAGTAAAACATCGAAATGGTACTGATACTTTGAAAAATCAGTAATAAATTGATATATGCAATATGTTTATGATCTTGTATACTACTGTTAAATAGTGGTACAACAAAAGATATGATGATTCAAACGTTGTAACAGAAAAGTGCAGAGAATCACGCATAATCTAAAAGGAGAATCATAATGATCATAAATCGCAAACCATCACGTTGGTGGCAGACGTCGCTTGGAGTGACACTGCTCATCACCCTGTCTCTTGTCGGCCTTACGTCAGCCGAATCGACTATGACGCAAAGAAATACAGCACCTACTAGTGTTGACACCCCACCTGCTCAAGTGGAAAAAGCAAAGCTGGCAAAAAACGATCAGGAGTTGATTGAGTTTTTGGGTAATACATACTTTTTCGATAGCAACCCGTTTAACCGTGAAGGTTTATCCAGTAAAGATTTAATTAGAGCAATTCAAGAACGGCCCAAAGATCGCGATATTCTTTATATGAAGCGACTTGCTTACATGAGAAATGCCTTGGTGGCTGAAGATTTCGACGAAGCAGAACGTCGAATCAAAGAACTGAATGACATGAATGACGGTTCTCCAAACTGGGACGAACAGTTTGCCAGAAATATCAATCGCGAGCTTAGCGAGTTTATCGCACCAGGAAAGTTACATTGGGTTCCAAGTCCGAATCTTGATCCAGAAAAGTATCTTCGAGTTGCAAGTTTGATGATTCAAAAAAATGATGACTATGCCTTAAATTTGCCAATCCAGTTTGCTGCTGACATTTACGTTGTTCGCGGTGAATTCGATAAGGCAGTGGAACTCTACGAAAAATCGTTTCCTGACCGTCCGATTTTTTTCATGATATTTCAATCCATTGAACTGGAGTATAACCATACGCAAAATCTTGATCTGTTTCAAAAACGGTACAAAGACTTATTTGCGAAAATTATTGAGTATAGAAATAATCTGCAAATCACTGATTCCCAAAACGTTACGTTTCAAATGGACAGTTACGAAATTCCTGTTCAAGCGATGGTTGATAACTGCTTTCAACGGGATTTGAATGACCTCGGATATGAGATACTTGATTCTTTCTTTTCGCCTGAATATGCATGCAGTATCCTTGCAGAATTTATGACAAATTATTTTGAACGGGAGAACTTCGTGAAATCCCGCGCGTTTGCCGGAGAAGTACTTAAACGCAGGAACATTCCTGCGAAAGAACGTTTATCATCATCATACTTTTGGGTGCCATACACGGTTTACACAATCTCGGAACCGTTGTCGCAAGGGAAAAAATGCGACGATGCCGTTCGAAAATTGAGCGTCCAAATGTCTCAAATTGTTGTTGATGAAAATTACAACGAAGCCCAACAAAATCAACTTGGTGGCAATGCCGGTTTGTCCCAGAAAGATTTGTGCCTTATCGGAATCCTTGGTCAAACATTTCGTTATTTTGCCTTTGCGGACCCCGCAGTTTTGCGAGAGCATATCAAACGGTTTGAGGATAAACTCTCGGATACTACGATTCTGGCCGTCCTTTTGGTCGAAATCGGCAATATGAAACGTGAAGGCGCTCAAAGTTATTTCAGTTCATATCGAAGCGGCAGCGCTTCGTTCCAAATGGAACCTTATTTTCCAATGCCTCAATCATCTGAAATGGGAATTATAAAAATGCAAGAAGCATTTGATAGGCGGGTTAAAAGTCCAGCGGAAGCCATGACAAGTGAAGAAATCCGAGATATGTTCAAAGATGTGCCTCGATATTTTCAAAGTGTCGAAGGAACAGTATTCAACAGTGAGTTTTACTGGTCATATAACCGTTTTCTGACCGGTTATCAGGTTTTTTCCACTCCTGAAGAAATGAAAATAATCTTGGACCAGTGCGTCAAATCAAGCGGTTTCATGAACGAATCAAGTCGATTCTCGTTTTGGCAGAACACTTTGATACCATTTTATCTGGGAAACCGATTTGACGCAGAAGCGATGCAGCTGATTCGCCAGATTACTGATGGAACATATCGAGGAAGAGCTTTATGCGATTATTTTAAAGCTCAATGTTCAAACAAGCGAGAAAATAACGAATTTTTACATGACTATGAAACGTTATCCGCTGAACAAGTTGAATCGTTCCGACCTGTCGCAAAACTGGTTGTAGATTGTGCGTGTGAACTTAAGGACTCGCAACAACGGTTCGATGCGTTGCAAGCTTTGCCACAGACTGGTAATGACAAACTTAACTTTTTACTTTCGCCAGAAATCGAAAAAAGAGTCCCCAAAACGGCCCCATCGACATACACATACTGAACAATAAACCAACTCGAAAAGTTGTAATGTTCGTATAACGACAAGGTAGGTGACTTTCTCCGAAAGTCGCTCCGGTTTCGGAGAAACCGGACAACCTGAATAAATACGCAACTCAAATTATACCGGAGCCCGGTAATGGCGGTGCGCTTCGCGTGAAGTGTTCCGCCTCCCGTTGGTCGGCTCTTCTCCCGAGTTTTTCAATGCTTGGAACTGATTATCCTCTGTTTTCCCAACATTTGAAAACATGCAATTTGTTCCGGGCGACAGTATAGGAGTACCGTTTAGCGCAAAACAATCGGTACAACGACTTCGAGTATATCTTCGGTGTCACCTGCTTTCGTGGCAACAATTGTTATTCGGTACGATAACGAATCTTCGTCGGTTAATGCGAGTATCCTTGACGTTTCCAGAAGCGTCGGTTTATCCACTGAAATGGTGCCATTACTGTTTACGGTAAACAGGCCGCTGTCATCTTCGGTGTACTCGTTACCG
>JBOFQC010000831.1:0-2501 GCA_051660725.1 Thermoguttaceae bacterium | reverse complement strand
CTTTGTCAAGTTCCTGAACCGAAGCAATGTCGAAACATGAACCGAGCTTACCGAGAAGAGCGATTATTTCCGTTGCCGGATTCGCTTTTACCGCATAATAGATGTCGGCAATTGGAAAACACGTTTTCAGCTCCTCGTATTTTCGCTTGACAATATTAAGGTTCACGACAAGAAAAGGAGATTCGCGTTTTTCCATTTCCGCCTGCATTAGATTCCATTCATCTCGGCTGTAATAATTTAGCACGTCTATTATACTGTACAACGGCATAAAACTCACCTTTCCCAATCCCAGGGTTTGTGAAATTTTTAATAATGAAAATCCACGAAATTCCGGTATACCGAGCCGACCAAAAGGGAGGCGAAACACTTCGCGTGAAGCTGCTTATGCCTGAACGGCAGGTTCCCGCCCATACCGTACTCCGGTGTAAAACCAAAAACGCCTTTGCATTATAATGGTTTGTGTTCACTCAGCTATTACCACCGCGCAGAAAAAATTTCAGTTATTTTTTGTCCAATTCACAGACTGATTTGGTACTTGCTTTTATCTCTAAACATTAATACGACAAAATTGTTTACCAACAGTGTGAAATATGAGTATCGAAATCGTGCCAAAAAATGACATTTCAGCCGGCGCTTCAACAGCTGGAAACAGGGAAGCATTTGCGCAGATTGTTCAAAAGTACCAAAACCTCGTATCAGCGGTTACGTTTGGAATAACCGGCAATTTGCAACAGAGCGAAGACTTGGCTCAGGAAACGTTCGTCATCGCTTGGGAAAAACTCAGCGAACTGCGTGAGCCGGAAAAACTTTCAAGCTGGTTATGTGGAATTGCTAGAAATCTTTCGCACAATGGATTCGCAAGCCGGAACACAAGTTCCGAAATTCCAGCGCAGTTCCAGTTGAAGAACTTGCTGCTCTCGAACCGGAGACAGACACCATTCGAGAAGAAAAAGCAGCATTGCTCTGGTCCACGATTTGTGAGATACCAGAAATGTACCGCGAACCGTTGTTAATGTATTACAGGCAAAACCAAGCCGTCCCGGAAATTGCCGCCGCTTTAGAAATTTCAGAAGACAACGTCAGAAAACGGATTGCGCGAGGTCGCGATTTTCTCAAAGAAGCGGTTGCGAAACAAATAGAAAACCTAATTGAATTTACTCGACCTGGCGAGTATTTTGTCGCCGCTGTTCTTGCAACAATTCCAATTCTTGCTACTGGCCAACAAGCGTTTGCTGCAAGTTCTGCTGGCATTATTGCTGCCCAATCCGCTTCTTCAAGTGGTGCAAGTTCGTCCGGGTTGACCGGCATTGCGACAACGTGTTATTCATTATTATTTAGTCTGGTTCCATTTATTACCGTCTTTCTCGGAACGGTATTTGGTGTGTGGAACGGTATTCGTAATGCTCCGACACTTCGGTCCAGGCAATTGATGTTAAAAGTCGTACTCGAATACTATTTCATTTTCAGTGTCGTGTATTTACTGATTGAATTACAACCAATCAGTATTTATTTCATGTCTATAGAGTTCTCTTCTCCAGGTATTAAAGAACTTATTTACATACTTTGGATTGCAATTTGGCCTCCTCTTGTTACTTTCAATACAATACGGATAAACCGGAAGTGGCGTCGTATTGTTGAGCAAGATAACGAAAACCACAACCACGAAAACAAAACGTCTGAATGGAAAAGTATCGGTTGGTTACTGGTGGTGTCACTGCTCCTGAACACAATTGCTATTGTTACTTTCGTTTGGAGGTGGAATGTTTACATTAGTGTCGAGCTGAATTGGCAACAATGGTTTACGCTACTTGCTTTCCCGGTGTCACTTGTCTCGTTCTACTTTTGTTCTTGGAGAATTTCCAAAAACGAAATATCATTTCTCAATGCTCCGCCGCGATTACCGAATTTATTAAAGATTCTTACTGGTGAAAAAGCGTCTCCTCGTGGATTTCGTAACCGCATCAATTTTTGTGGTGACATTACTGGAATCGGCCAGGGAATGATCTGTATGCAGATGTTTTCTGTTGGCTGGTATTTCCAATTTTCAAACTTACCCGACAAAACACTGTTTGGATTTTCAATTGGAAATGGTGCCTGGTTTCTCATAGGATTATCCGCGCTTGCCTATTTATTATTCGCTGTTTTTTTCGCAGGGATTCCAAGACGGCGTTATTGGGGAATGATTTTTCTTGCCAACATAATCTTTGCGTGTAATGGAGTAATGATCTATTCGTACCGATTATGGCAATATGTTGATATGAAAGAGTTTACGATTGTTTTCGGTTTGAATTTCTGGTATCTGATTTGGTTTATGTTATTAGGTCTCGCCGGGCTGCACGTTTTTCGAGCAAAACAATAATGTTATAAAACTTCGTAAACGTATTTGAGTGAAAACCAGATGCCGAGCAGGATGAAAATTGTGCCGGTAGCGGTTCGCATCCAGTAATCGACTTTGCTCATCACGGAAAAAGCCCGACCTAAAAGTTGTGCGTTCAAAGCAA
>JBOFQC010000830.1:0-8754 GCA_051660725.1 Thermoguttaceae bacterium | reverse complement strand
TTGCTTTGAACGCACAACTTTTAGGTCGGGCTTTTTCCGTGATGAGCAAAGTCGATTACTGGATGCGAACCGCTACCGGCACAATTTTCATCCTGCTCGGCATCTGGTTTTCACTCAAATACGTTTACGAAGTTTTATAGCGTGCGATTGATGTATTGTTAGCTGTCGCTTTGTTTGTAGCGGATACAAAACATCAACGAAAAACACAACTTTTACAAGGGGATATGACATGTTTATATTTACAAACGAATTTATGTCAGATGAAAAAAATGTTGATTTCTTGAGATCAACGATGATGGGGCCAAACGCTTTACGAGTGACAGAGGAATTGGTGTCACGCCTGAATATCAGTGAAAAGATGCGAATCCTTGACCTAGGTTGTGGAAATGGTCTTTCAACATTTTTGTTAGCAAAGAAATATGGAGCTTCCGTTTTTGCCGCCGACCTTTGGATTTCACCAACGGAAAACTATGAGCGATTCCAGTCTCTTACGATTGATGATAAAGCTTGTCCGGTCTTTGCAGATGCGACGAAAGGACTGCCTTTCGCAAATCGTTATTTCGACTGCTTGATCTCTGTAGACGCTTACCATTATTTTGGTTACACAGAGGAAATGCTTCCGTCACTCACCCCATTTGTGAAGCAGGGCGGTCATATCGCAGTGGCAATTCCCGGCTTAAAACACGAATTTGGGAAAGATGTTCCCGAAGAAATGCGCCCGTTTTGGTGTAGTGAGATGGAGACATCGTTTCACTCTCTCGATTGGTGGAAAAATTTGTGGCAGAGAACAGAATGTATCGAAATAATAGAATGTTGTGAAATGGTCAGCAATAAGCAAGCGTGGGACGAATGGCTAGCAGGTTACCACCCCATGATTGTCGAGGATATAAAAATGATAGAAGCTGAGGGAGGGAGGTACTTTAATTTGATTCAGTTGATTGCTAAAGTGATATAATATCATGCGAAATATCGTTTCAAAACAAGTTGCCGTTATACTTTACCACTGTGGCATATATAGCAAGCTACGGCAATGACAATCGCCGCTAATACCACTTGAAATTGAGTTGGGCGTTCATGTCGGGTTCGATTGGGAACCGCTCGGCATCTGGTTTTCACTCAAATACGTTTACGGAGTTTTACAGCATTTTATGGACTTAGTACTAGTTATATTTTTAATTGTCAGCAGTTTCGTTGCCGCTTTGATTTCCGGGTATGTCGGATTTGGAGGTGCAATCCTATTATTGCCAATTATTACTATGAGTGTCGGTACTGAGTTTGCAATTCCAATTTTAACAATCGCACAATTATTCGGAAATGTTTCGCGTATGGCGTTTGGTTGGAATGAGATAAAATGGAAATCTGTTGGAATATTTTGTGCAACTGCTCTTCCCCTTGCGTCACTTGGGGCATTTGGATTTTCGGTGTTACCAAAGAATATGGTGTCATACTGCGTCGGAATGTTTATGATTATCGTAGGTCTTTTTCCTTTTTTTGGAAGGTGTAATTTACGAAACAGTAAACTCACGTTGATTGTCGGTGGTTCGGTAACAGGCGGAATTTCAGGACTTTGTGGCACAGGCGGACCGATAGGAGCAGCTGTATTTTCCACGCTGGGATTCTCTCCGCTTGCTTATATTGCAAGTGAAGCGGCAACAGCGACGGCGATGCACCTTTTCAAAATGGTCATTTATGGTAGCTTCGTTTCAATGGCACCAGAATCACTGATTATCGGAGTCGGCATGGGCGGAGCGATGGTTGCTGGCTCATATATTTCAAATCGATTGATTAAAGAAATTAACAAAAAACTGTTTCAAAAACAAGTTGCTGTTTTACTTGCCACTGTAGGCGTGTATATGGTGATTGTGAATATGTAGTACCAGAAAAAACCTTTTAACTTTTAAATGATGGTTAATAACTCCACATCGCAATGCAATTGCTGCTGCAAACTACCGGAAGACAATTCAGTACAAGAAGTCGAGACAATTGGGACGAAACTTTCGCTACGAGACTGGTTTGGTTTTGTTGCGATGCGTCTTGATATTGGGCGTTCACATTACCGAGTCGCACCAAAATTATACTCTGTTGGAGCCCCAACTGACACGTCGCCAATCCTTGTAACATCAAATTACAAGATGACTTTCGACCATTTGCGTTCACATCTTGGCGGAGTTAATGCCTGGCTTCTCGTGCTTGACACCAAAGGCATCAACGTCTGGTGTGCAGCTGGTAAAGGAACCTTTGGAACAGATGAGCTTGTGCGTCAAATCGAGTCGCAGAAACTTTCCGATTATGTATCACATCGAACGCTTATTCTGCCACAACTTGGCGCGCCGGGCGTCGCTGCCAATGAAATCAAACGCAGAAGTGGATTCACAGTAAAATACGGTCCTATCCGTGCTGCGGACATTAAGGCTTATCTCGAAACTGATATGAAAGCTACGCTGGAAATGAGAGCGTTTGAATTTCCATTATTTGACAGGTTCGTACTGGCACCGCTTGAAATTGTTGCCATGTTGAAGTGGATTATATTGGCTGTTATTTTTGTGCTCATTTTGTCCGGCTTCCACAAAATGTCTTATGATCCGGGCAGAATTGTATCCGTTGGACTACCAACTGCGGGCCTTATTATTTTCACATGGATTGCCAGTGCCGTTACAATTACTTCGCTTTTGCCATATTTACCGGGAAGGATGCTCTCTATCAAAGGGATAGGTGCCGGAGTTTTGCTTTCAGGAGCGCTTGCGGCAATACTGTATTTGAGTGGTTATGTATTTGACTCCACGTTTGGACTTATCGGATTGGGAATGGTTATTGTTTTCTTTTCCGGTTATATGGGTTTGACATTAACTGGTTCCATGCCTTACACATCGCTTTCTGGTGTCAAGAAAGAAATGCGAATCATGCTACCTGTTTTGATTTCCGGCGGATTGTTAGGTTTTTTCATTTGGATTCTCGGACGTTTTATTTTGCTATAAACCAATGAAATTAAGATATTTGAACGACGTTGTTACATTGACGCAAGACATAGACAAATGTATAGGTTGTGGCCGTTGCTGTGAAGTATGTCCACACGCTGTATGGCAAATGTCAGGGCGTAAAAGTATCCTTGTTGACCGTGACGCCTGTATGGAATGCGGTGCCTGCGCAAAAAATTGCCCCGTTGATGTTATTAGTATGACAAGTGGTGTCGGATGCGCAAGAGCGATTATCACCGGATATTTCCGTGGAACAGAAGCAAATTGCGACTGTTGTTGCGATTGAGTTTATTTATTACCGTGATTTTTACTCTTGAAATTTATCGAAAACATAAAATGAAAAATTCAATCTTTGCGACATTTATTAGTATAGGTGCTTCAATCGTCGCGTTACTTGGCATGGTGACATGTTGCGGATTACCTTTGATTGCAGGTGCTCTTGCAGTAATTGGAATCGGTTCGTCTCAGTTGAGTTTTTTCGCCGAATATCAGGACATATTTATTGGTCTTGCTATTTGTGCATTGTTGATCGGGTTTTACCAAGCGTATTTCAGTAAGAAAACGCAATGCTGCAACACCGCTTCCGCGACGGCAGATTGCGAATGTTCGGCAACGCCTGTCACGGACTGTTGCGATAGTAAAACCAAAGCGGCTGCCATGTTCGGTTTTCAGCAATTCCAGAAATGTTTTCTATGGGTCGGTGCGGTTTTACTCGTGGCGGTAATCGCTTTTGCTGGCAACTCGAAACAGAATACACCGCAATCTAACCAAGAATGTGGACCTTCGTGTGGGACGGATTGTACCCCCGCAGATGCGAATAATAATTCAGAGGAATCACTGCCTAAAATTATTATTCCGCAAGAGCTAAAAGATGTAACGAATTCATGTTGTCCATAAAGAAACATTGGTATAAAGAATTGTCATTTTCTAAAGAAAGTTAAAGCATGATAAAAATACTGTTTCTATGTACTGGTAATTCTTGCCGTTCACAAATGGCTGAAGGACTTGCGCGACATTATAAAGGCGATTGCGTCGAGGCGTGGTCGGCTGGAATCGAAACGCATGGCATGAATCCGTATGCGGTCGCTGTGATGCAAGAGATTGGGATCAACATGAGCGGTCAGCGGAGCAAACACGTCGATGAATTGCGGGATGTAAAATTTGACTACGTTATTACGGTCTGTTCTCACGCCCACGAATCTTGCCCTTTGTTTCAAGGAAACGCTAAAGTCGTCCATTTTGGATTTGATGATCCACCAAAACTGGCAAAAACAAAGGAATCAGAAGAAGAAAAGCTGGACTGCTACCGCAAAGTACGAAACGAAATCCACGATTTTGTGATGAAACTACCAGCGATCTTGGATAAATAGTTTTTAAGAAAAAATCATGTTCAATAAAAATGTTCTTTTAGATTATCCATGTTCAGGCAAGACATTAGATGTCGATACAAACGGCGTAATTACTAAAGTTTGTTGTGTTCGCGGTTCTAAATATTTTTTCTGTTTACCATACTAAAACTCCACTCTCAACAAAAAAAGCCAGACGTACCATATTGGCAACGTCGGGCTTCGTTTTACAACTTGATCGCCTATCGTCCTGATTGGTGATATAACTCGAACAGCTTTGTGGCGTCACAGTCGGTTAGTTGAATAACGCTATGAATCGCGGCGTGAGTCAGCTGCCGCTGCCAAGCGAAATTTGTGGGGGACCAGCGGAAACCGGTTTTCTTCAGATTCGCGATTGTTGTCGCGTCCGGCTTGCCGGGATACAAAATCCTGACCCGATCATCCTGAAAATTCAACTCAATGGTGCCACCGGGAAAATCTATATTCACAGCTTCTTGGCCGCTGGTGGCTTCCTTCTTCTCAAGTTCAACGAGCCTTGCTTTCATCCTGCGAATGTCGGCGTTATTGTTGGTCAGTTGATAACTTGCAAACCCTATACAGCCAGCATAATCTGGTTTAACCCATTTCTGTGCTTCAGGTTCTGTGACTTGAAGTTTTTCCATCAAGACAGAAATCGCGGCGTCCGGGTTCGCCTTGTGCTTACGAATGATCGCATTAACCGACTTCATACGTGCTTGTGCAAGCTCTGCAATTTTGATCTTCTGTTGCATTGTTTCGACTTCGGAAACTTCTGACTTTGCAGCCTTTCGAGCATCACGTTCAATGGCCTTGATTGCACGTTGACGCCATTCACGGAACTCTTTGCATCTTTTATCTTCGGTCTTGTTCGCTTTCTCAGCCCTGCGACTATTGAAGTTGCTTCGACCAGCGACAAGTGTCGATATGCAGTTTGATTTGGCATAAAGCCAAGCGGTAAAATACTTTCTGTAGTTCGATACATACCGCTCTTCGTCTCCACCGTTTTCACGAACGGTTTCGAGGTCGGCTTCTAGTTCGGCAGAGTATTCTCGAATCACGTATTCAGCACGTTCATCAGGGAGTTGCGAAGTACCGTAATGGGCGCGGCATGCTAATTGCCGAAGGTCTTCTAAAATATATGTCATGGTAATTGATATTTTCAAAAAAAATTAGCCCTTAACTTTTCCGACGAAGTGAAACGAAGTCGCAAAAGTTGAGGGATCGCGCGAGCTGTAGTTTAAAAACCAGTTAAAATTTTTCGCGCAAGTCAATAAAATCTCCATAAATGAAAAAAGCCCCGACTTGCGGGGCTTGGGTTGTTTATTCTTGGTAACTTATTTTTTTGATTTGACTGATTTGCTTTTGAGCATGTTGCAATAGATGGCAAACAATATCGGCGGCGTCATAAGCGGCAAGCGATTGAAAGTTTTCGCGGAACAGCGTGTTTCGTTGCTCCTTTATTATGTCCGGGAACTCTTCACGCCATTCACGGAGTTCTTTACAAGCCTGTCTGATTCTGGCACATGCACGATTAAGGTGGTTGTTCGGTCCTTTATTTTGTTTCATTTTGTTCTCCTTGTTTGAGTTATGCCGTAGCACGGCATGGCGGTGCGCTTCGCGTGAACTGCTCCGCCTCCCGTTGGTCGGCTTCGTTTACCGAAGTTTCGTTAGTTTTATCGTTGTTATATTCACAAATCCCGTTATTGGAAAATGCTAACTTAATGACGTTGTACAGTATATGATTATTGTGTTTTGTTTTAGCAAGGTACGGCGGCAGCAACATTCGCGTCGTCTGAATCCGCTTTGTTCAAATAGTCGGGAAACTTGGCGATACCATCAGAAACACTTTGAAATTCCGTGTGGCTGTATCGCATTGTCATTCGCAGGTCGCCATGCCGCATCGCCTGCTGCACCACCGTGATTGGAACTCCTTGATCAACAAGAATTGTCGCATAAGTATGCCGTAAAGCGTGAACGTCAATCACCCGATCAATGGCGTCACGCTTATCTATTCCGGCAAAGGCAAGGTCACGGTTAAGGATTTTATCAAGAGCGGTTGGAACCACGAACAGCTTGTCTTTTTGTGACACCTCACCTTCTGATTTTTTGAGTATCAGCCATTCTTTGAGCAGCTTTATCAGTTCAGGATGGATCGGTAGCTTTGCAGCCTTACGTGATTTCGCATTGGCCGCTTTCAAATAAATGTAAGGTATCTTGTCGTCCAGTATGACCTGCCCAATAGTAATAGAAGCCAACTCGTTTTTGCGAAGACCGGTGTAAAGCAAAGTTGCATAAATCAGCTTCCGTTCCAGCCCCACACGCTTGGCATTATTTTTTGTCATCTCGCTGACGTCAGCCATGTACGTTCCTTTCTTCGATCCACGCCTGATCGCTGTAACATCATATAGCGGACGTTCTTGTGCTGCTCTTAGCAGCTTGTCAATTTCGTCTCCGGTCAAAGCACGTCGTTCATGACGTATGTCAACCGATTCGCGTAATTTGGGTATACATACAAACGGATTGTAGTTGAGTATTCTGTTCCGCACTGCCCAGTTTGCGAATGTGATAGCTGTTTCTCGGTAGGCGTTTCGTGTCCGTGGACCGGTGCCACTTTCGGTTATGGATTGTAGCCATCTTATTAGAGCGTCGGAATTCATATCGGAGATTTTTACGTATCTGCATTCGAAGCAGATTCGTTTGAGTCGTGCAATGGCACCATTGATATGTTTCTGTGTCGCCTGCTTGGTTTTCAGGTGCCGTTCGAATTCTTTCATGTAATCGAATATTTCACCTTGCATTCGTTGGCCGACTTCCAGTTCGTCTTGTGAAATGATACCAGCTTTTACCTTGTCGACTTCCTGAAGCCAAGTGTTGAGTTTATGTTCCGCAGCCCGTAAATCACGGCACCCGGTGGACCGTTCGCGGAATCGCCCGGTGGCATCAGTGAACCGAGCGATATAGAATTGTGATTCTTCGACTATTCGAGGTCCGTTATTAGTTTCGACATATTTAGCCGTTTTTGAGCGGCCTCCAAGCATCCAGACGGCATACTTTGTACCGTCTTTCGTTGTTGTAATAGTCGCACCTGCCGGAAGTGCGCGATATAGCGGTTTTTTGTAAAGTCTTGCCATGATAAAATCCTCCTTTTTTATGCTCATGTCGGTTGAGAATTACCTCTGATAAACCATGCGTCTTACAACAAGAATCATTGGTATCAAAGGTGACGCCACAACGGCTATAACACTGAAATAGCCTGGGCGTCGCACGGATAGTTTTGCTCGTTTTTGCGAAGAGTCAACGGGTGTGAACAGAAAATACGTCGACTATTTTCTTTTTCTTTGACACTGCCGATAACTCATCTCAAAAAAGGCTGATTGCCTGTTAATCTGTTCAGATTCGAAATCTTCGAGCAAACGGATGGACCAGCGTTTACAGGCACCAAGCATGAGCGGTGGTGGCACATCGCCACGTTTGACAAGTATCTGAAACTGGCGTAATGATATGCTGTAACGGTTGGCGCATTGTTCCGCCGTGAGAAAGAGTGTTCCGTTGTCTATTGTGTTTTCCATTTGTCGGTTTATTGAGCTAAAACCAAAGAGCCGTGTCTTTAGCGTCGGCATTTTTTTCGGCGATTATCGGATCGATTGCCGGGAGCGGTTTGTCGAGAACGGCAACGTCTTCCGGTGCGGCGGGAGGCACATAGCACCACTCAAGATACAGTTCTTTCATGACACCGGTTTCTCTGTTATTGCCGGTGCGAATCGGTGCGATGGCAATATATGCCGGAGCGTTCTGTTTGAAAGATGTCTGGTACTCAGTTATAGTGTTGGTGTACCAGATAGTGGTGTCAGGAGGTCGTGAAATATCAACAGACGGTTCAGAAGCGTACCAGATTCCAAACACGCAATCGTTCACTTCGCTATGACTTGCCGACCACCTAATGCTCGTCTTTCCTTCACCGACAGAAGATCGCAGGTTGTAAATTAGCGGTAGTGGTGACATCTGCTCGCCCGGCTGAATGGAGATTGTCCGAATAGTCCGATCAATACAATCTTTCCAAAAGAGTGAGGATGTCAACACGGATATCTCATATTCACCATCCGGGAGCGTGATATCGTTAAGTGACCGATCAGGATCATCTTCATCAATGAATCCCAATTCCTCAACATTTCCGGTAGTTATATTTTTAGCAATAACTCGCCAGCCAGGCCTGACAAATGCTTGCCACGAAACAGGTTGCATGGCATATTCTTTTTTCCACGATTGCCAGTGAGTATGCTGTTTGAAAAGAAATTCACATGGCAAAGCGTTCCAACGATTGACACCACGTACCCGCTGTAAAATAAGAATTTGGTTGCCTGTGCATAAGCGTGAAAGATAGTTATACCCGACCGCAGAAAAAACATACGGGAGCT
>JBOFQC010000829.1:0-2326 GCA_051660725.1 Thermoguttaceae bacterium | reverse complement strand
ATTCGTACTTTTCGATTAGTTTTATTTGGTCACGTATAACGTCGCTTATTTTTTCGCGGCGTTCCTTGTAGTCCGGATAACGGTCAAGCATCCGTACAAGTGCAAGGACTCCGTAAGAGTGGCCCCAGATGTTGTAAATCACGTCACCAGCTGAACGACGAAGTTTCGGCAGATTTTCCAGCGTCCATTCTTCCGCTTTGTCAATTGATTTGGCTAGTTCTTTTGCTTCGACGCCGATTTCTTCCGCACTTACAGGGTTTTCGCTCCGTTTCATAGCCGCCTCGGTTTCAAGCAATGCGGCAAGAGCCAGTGCCGTTGTTCCGGCCAAGTATCCGTCTTGCGCGCTTCCCGGTGCGTAAATGTTCAACTGCTTCGTTTTACGGGCTGAGCCCCAGGTTCCTTTCGGGTTCTGATTTGCCAGAAAATAACGTGTGGCTTCTCCAATTGATTTTTTTATCTGCTGCTCAGTTGGTGGATTCTCAAGCTTTACTTTTGGCGGACCTTGTGCTGCCATTGGAAACTTCGTTACGCTTTTCGTATCCGTGTCGGCTGCCGAAACGGACGAAACACCTTGTTCCATAATTTCCAAAGAAAATAATGAGGCAAACGCAGCAATTAGTATTATTATATTGCGTTTCATTTTTAGAAAAAAATATGTGATGAAAAAATAAAGCCAATCACCATTATTGGTTATCAGAGGATAAAAATAAGGTAACCGTTCACGGTTTTTTAAGGAGTTAGGAATTAGAAGTTAGATGTCAGATAATTTCGAATTACCTGCTCACCTGTTTACCTGTTCTCCTCAATTCTACCGTGAATTGTATAAAAATAAGTGAGCCTATAAGCCGGGTTCTGTACGCAACAGTCCGTTTCGGAAATCTTACGAAACCCTAACCGAACAGTTGGTGACGATCATTTCTCTACGAAATACGGTTGCCCGCAATCTTTAGCGGTCTACCCGGAACTTAAACGGATCAGACCAATCCTTGTTCCTGTTTGACCTTGCTTCCTGTGGGGTTTGCCTAGCCAAATCGGTCACCCGATCTGCTGGTAAGCTCTTACCTTACCGTTTCACCCTTACTTTCTGTCCGCAGATAAAAAATCAGCCGACGAGAATAGCGGTTTACTTTCTGTTGCACTTTCCCTAACCTTACGGTTGGTGGACGTTATCCACCACAGTGGCCTGACGAAGCCCGGACTTTCCTCCCGCCGTTTGCACAGCCAGCGATCATCCAGCTCACTTTTTTACTGATGTTTCAAAAAATCAGCCCTCAACTTTTCAGACGAAGTGAAACTTAGTCGCAAAAGCCAAGAATACTGCGCAAATAATGGTCTAAAAACCAGCTCAAATTTTTCGCGCAAGTCAATAACCTAAGAATAGCATAAAAAAAGCCAGAGTGCAAGAAAAAATAAATCCTACTCCGTCAACAGTTTCCGAGTGTGATTCATTGGACGAAAATGAAGGGCCGGACTTTTTGAAAATGTCTATTATTTATCGATCAGCGGCCGCCGTATCTACCAAACACTCGCTTACTATAAACGGAGTAGGATTAATATGTTGAACTTAAAAAAGGTTGATTCGTGCTAAAATTATTCGCAAAGTCTCCGCAAAATGCAGCTTAAACATAAAGCGAACACCTGCAAACGGTCCAACGAAGACCTGATTGAACTTTGAGTCCCAAAATCTTACCGAAGTCGGCATCGACCGCTACGGCATTGAGGTTGCGCCATTAAAGGCAGGAAACAAAAAGAACATTTCCAACGGACACAAAACGACATTAAGTCGAACCGTGTCCTGCTAAATTGGTCCAGAACGTGCAAAAACCATCTTAAGCCCTCCCGAAACAACAAATTGAAACAAAGATGGACAAACAACAGTAACAAACACTTTGCAAAGGAGATAACAAGCCTGGAAAATTGTAAACCAAACGTTGTTTCTAAATTTTATACCATACGTAGCCATTAAACCACAGTTTTTATTGCTTTACCCTAGGAAAAGCAACGGCTTACAAAGCGAGTAAACTGCAACACATTACCACGTGATATAAATATAATCGGTCGAAACAGGGAAAATCTCTTTTAATTTTTCCCTCGACACAATGATTATACACCAAATTTTATTCTATTTCAAGCTTAATTTTCGCTCAAAAATAATTTTTTGAAAAATTATAAATTAGCTAAACCGGGCAAAATACAGCACCGCCAAGTGAGATTGGAAACTCTGATCCAGTCTCAACGGCTAAACGAAAGAGACAAATTGAAATTTGGCTTTGTTCTACTTATCGGCGGTATACATATCCGGCGAATCAATTTCAATGGGACTGTG
>JBOFQC010000828.1:0-2048 GCA_051660725.1 Thermoguttaceae bacterium | reverse complement strand
CATTTATTAGCTTCGGAGTAGGTAGTCCAGTTTCTCCGAAACTGGAGTGACTTTCGGAGAAAGTCACCTACCTTGCCCGCCAACTGACGTTGGCGGCTCGCAACCCGAAGCAGGCTCTGCGGCTAACTGGCGGTAACAGTGTCGAAGTGAACTTTAAGAAAAATTAAAAAAAAGAACAAGAGAAAATAGGTAATTTACGCTAAGAATTTACATGTTTTACTTTTCCACTAACATATATATCCGAGCCGAGAAGCTGGGTGATTGGCGAGTCAAGATTAAACGCTTGTGACATTTCGCACAGCCCTATTCCGGCAATTGGAGTCGGTGCGTTTGAGCCGCCAATGAGTTTCGGAGCAATAAAAACGTGTACTTCGTCGATTATGTCCAAGTCGAAAAGTGTGCCGAGAACTTGTCCGCCCCCCTCAACTAAAAGATTCGTAATACCTCGATCAGCGAGGTTTTCAAGCAAAGAAAGAATCCTGATTTTATACTTTTCTGAATTAGTGCAGTTTTTTTCCGGATAATTTTCCGACCCGGAACCGCACGTTAAAACTTCACAACCAGCCAACCGGAGCGATTCGGTTTGGGTTTCGTCCGCTTCCGGTCCGACGCAAATAAGCAAAGGAATCTCTTTTGCGGTCTTCACAAGCCGACTCTCAAGCGAAATCGAAGCAGCCGAATCGAGAACTATTCTAAGCGGACTCCGTGATGCTTCTTGACCCGGAATCCGCACATTCAGCATTGGATTATCATTTCTTGCAGTTGCCGAACCGACAAGAATTGCGTCCATTTTGTCACGTAAACGGTGAACTATTTCCCGAGACTGCTCCGAAGAAATCCAGCTGCTGGAACCTGTCCGTGACGCGATTTTTCCGTCTAAAGTCATCGCCCACTTGGCAATTATCCAAGGGCGTTTTTTCTCGATTCGAGTAAGGAATTTTACGTTTAATTCCCTTGCCTCTTTTTCGCAGACTGATTCGACGACTTCAATTCCGGCGTTTTTTAGAAGTTCAATTCCTTTCCCGTTAACTTTCGGGTTGGGGTCCCGCATAGCAAGCACAACTTTTTTTATCCCGGCAGAAATCAATGCGTTTGCGCAAGGGGGAGTTTTTCCGAAATGCGAACACGGCTCAAGAGAAACATAAGCAGTTGCACCGCGAGCGGCGTCACCTGCGGCATTTAGAGCGTGAACTTCAGCGTGCGGTCCACCGTACTGTTTGTGCCAACCTTCACCGACAATTTGGTTGGCGGCACTGACGATAACGCAGCCGACCATTGGATTCGGCAAAACCGACCCTTCGCCGAGTTTGGCCAACTCAAATGCCCGGAGCATATAATTTTCGTCTGTTTGCATTTAGAACGAACGGTTAAATTGTACCGCCAACTTACGCAGGCGGCTCGCTGTTGTTTCTTTTTATTTCTTCATCTTTTTGAGCGAATCGTACATTGTTTTGCCGGTGTACAATTCTGGATAAGAAATCGTGATCTCCTCGAACTTTTCAATGAATTTCGGATCAATTTCGTCGCCTCGTTTCGCAGCTTTGTCGGCAATTTTACCAACTGCAACAGCGGCGGCGTCACGGACATCCATTATGTTTTCGAAATCCTGAAGTATATCCAATAACGTTTCCAAAGCAGCGACATCTCCAATTTCACCGAGTGCGTTTGCTGCAGTGGCACGGTGAATCGGCGTCATCGCCTCGGTCAGGAAAATGTTCGGAGGTGGTGCGCTGCCGAAATCGAACTCACGCTTTTCGTCTTTCAAAGTCGAAACCAAATACGGAACCGCTTCCTTATCCTGTAACCGGCCAATTGCCCGTGCAAGCATGAAGCAGACCCAAGAACGTTCACGTGACGGTTCGCGTTCGCGGAACTCTTCGTAAACTTCACGGATGCGTTTTTTCTGCGTTTCGTTGTTCGGGTCCCACGCCAACACCGCCACGAGCTGAGCGGCTCGTGAAGTTGGCTCAAGTGCTCCCGTTGAAACCGCAGGGGGCGAATTCGAAATCGCGTTCAAAACATCTGCGTCTGCGATTTCTTTGCCTTCA
>JBOFQC010000827.1:0-4466 GCA_051660725.1 Thermoguttaceae bacterium | reverse complement strand
TGAAAGTTCGTGCTTCAAAATACCTTGACGTATGGGTTCCGAAGAGTCTTCCCAAAGCGACTCTGGAATCAGAATCGTTCGGTAAAATATCGCTGGTCCGAAATTATCCGTAAAACACAAGCGAAACTTTTTACCGCCCAAAAGATTCAGCGATTTTTGAGAATTGTCATCCGCCGTTTTTGCTGATTTCAGATGACACCATAATAGAATCAATCCGAAACAACGCAGGGAAAGAACGACCAGCAACCCAGCGACCCAGACAGAGATAAAAGAGTTGACCGGAGATATTCGAATTTTAGACGGTGGTGCAGGAGAAAGTGTTTCGAAAGAAGAGGTGACACCAAGCGGCAATTCTGCGTCATGTGGTTCAATATCCGGTAAAATCAACTCAGATGACTCGAAGTCTGTAATAGTTTCCTCATAAACCTCCTGCGGTATAACTGTTTGTACAGCAGTCGTTTGTGTAATTTGTTCTTCCGGCAAAAGTACCGGAATGTTCAACGGAAGCTGCATCCATAATATGCCTTGCAGGATTACAAGTGCCCAGGCAATGCGATGAATGTACGGAGAATAACAGCTGCAATATTTCAGAAGAACAATAATAACAACAGCTGCGACGGCAATAGCAATGCTGGTCCGTAGAAGCGTGAAAACGATCCATTCATTCATTATTTGACTCCTTGTGTTTTTGGACGATTTCTTCGAGAAACGCTATTTCCTCGGCATCAAAATCCCTTTTGGAAGCCAGGTGAGAAAGGAGCGGAACAATACAACCTCCGCAGAGCTTTTCAATATTGTCGTAGTACGATTCGGAAACATCTTCGGGTTTTAACAGAGCATGATATTCACCGGGAAAGCCGACACGCTTGGCCGTTCTGTTGTCCACGAGGCGGTTAAGTCGTGTCTGCACAGTGCCGTAAGCGAGATTTTTGCCGCGGCTGGCCAGCTCCTTGTGTACTTGAGATATAGTTGCCCCACCGACATCCCAAAGAATGCGAAGCAACTCCATTTCGCCATTCGAGATTTGTACTTTTGTTTTTTTAGTTGTCATTTTTTCTACAATAAATGCTAAGACAGTGTATTAGCAATACATGCTAATACGCCGTCTTAGCTGTGTCAAGAGTTTAATAAAAAAATATTAATATATTTTTCACCAACTGACTTCATCCTTATGGTTTACGTATTAGTACCGTTTACAATTTTCATGTTAATAATGAAAACCAAGTAAAGTGACGAAAAAATCCACAAGTTAATCAGGCGAATTTACACAGGCCCAAATGTTAAAGCATCCGATATTCGTTCAAAAAAGTAAAACTTACACGATAACGTAACTTTTGTCTGTTTTTAACAAAAAAAGTTTTAAAACATATTGAAATCCAAATAGTAATTTATTATGTTAAACACTTTGTGAATTTTGTTGTTTGGCAATGTTGTTAATTAATAAAATGAAGTGTATTTTTTATCATGTCTTTTAAGTTTACTGGAGAAAAAATGAGTAAGGTAAGAATTACTGTTGTGAAAGTTGGGAAAAGAGACATACCAGGCGATAATAGAGGCTTTACTCTTGTTGAACTTTTGGTTGTGATTGCAATTATTGGCATATTGATTGCTCTTCTTCTTCCAGCGGTACAGGCGGCACGTGAAGCAGCACGTCGTATGCAGTGTTCTAATAAAATCAAGCAATTGGTTCTTGCAATGCACAATCACCATGACGCTTATGGTGTATTTCCGGGTATGTCCGGCCCGCAAGGTATTTCAGAGACTGCATACAGTGGTCCGGAGTGGGGGGCTTTGTCTCCATTCATTTTCATACTTCCTTTTATGGAAGCCACGGCAAACTACGAACGGATAATGACAGACCGTCCCGGATTCAAGTGGAAACATGAAGCGTACAGCAATCTTCAACAATTCGCCTGTCCTTCAGATGGCAATGCGAAAGGTAGGGGACCTTTCAACGAACACCAAACGACGAATTATGTATTGAACTGGGGAGATTCCAATCAGTTTACAAAGGAGGACGTGAGACAAAAAACCCGTGGGCTCTTTGGGCAACGATACGTTTTTAACTCAATCGGTGCAATAACAGATGGAACATCGAACACGCTGGCTATCAGTGAAACCGGTGTTATTGACGCTGCAGGCTCACGTAGTGTAAAGGCTGGTGGATTGGTTGTACGTGAAGGCTCTTGGTTTGTCATGCCACAACAGTGTATTGCCTCAGCGTGGCCAGCCGGAACGACCAATCGAAATCAATATGGTGGTACGGTTCGAACAATAACAATGGATGGAAATCCACCGGATGACAGAAGTGCATACCGTGGTTGTACTTTCGTTTGGGCAGAGGCTATAAACCAGGCATTTTTGGCAATGTTGCCTCCAAATGGGCCAAATTGCCTTGAAAACAATGTAGATAACAGAATATATTCCATGGTCAGTGCCGGAAGTTATCATACAGGTGGAGTAAATGCCGGGCTCGCTGATGGTTCAGTTAGATTCATCTCTGATACAATTCAAACCAATCTGTCTGGATATCGTCCTGGTCCAATCGAAGGCGAAAATCGTGATACTAGCAGCGGCCCCTCTCCTTATGGTGTTTGGGGAGCATTAGCGACAATAAACGGCGGTGAAGCTAGCAGTGGCATTTAGTTTTTAATACTCGTATTATCTGAAATCCAAACGGTTTACTGACGTTTTCAATAAATTTGACGCTCGACTTTTGGGACTCGGTTTCACTTCGTCTGAAAGAGTCGAGTATGTGTATATTTTGCCTTATGTAAAACACTACGGAGAGTTAAAAATGAAATGTATGAAGCTCATAATTCTGCTCGGAATAATAATCTGTCTTACTGGTTGTGGTTCGAAGTATCCGCCAGATTGGCCGAAGACGTATCCATGTCAAATCACCGTGACCAAAGATGGACAACCTTATGAAGGGGTCACTATTGTTTTGGCCCGAACTGAAAATCATGGCTCGTGGGCCGTCTCGGGAATAACGGATTCGTCCGGTGTTGCAGTTATTGAGACTTCATGGACGAAAGCTTCTTCTAAAGGAGCACCTGAAGGTACTTTTCAAGTAACGCTAAGTAAGTCTGATCCGCCTGCTGAATCATCAATTTCACGCGAGGAATATGAGTCAATACCTTACGATCAGCGGGCCGCTTTTATGGCTGCTGAGGCCGAGAAAAGCCGAAAAAATCCTTTGATTCCTCGCGCGCTTGCGGACCCCGCCAAATCGGAAGTGGAAATCACAGTTAAATCAGGCGAAACCTCTACCTTAGCTATTGAGATTAACGAGTACCTTTAGATGATACTGAATCATTGTCTCTTCTACAGTGATACCGTAGCTCGGCATAAATATTTCATAATTCCCTTTGTTGGAAAATTTCAACTTTATGCCGTTGTGCCATTATGATAATGAACCTCACCAAAAAATCATCTTTTTTAGTAGCGGCGGCGTTTGCGCTCATGCCATGTTTTTCTGAGTAGTGTCATTTTAACGGTAACTTGGGGAAATTCCGTTTGACGTTTGACGAGCCGTATGACATCGCACCTTCTCGCGCTTACCATTGTGATGAAGGGATGCGGCATGAATATCGCAACCGTACTTCAGACGGGTACTTCGGGATTTGTTTATACACTCACCAGGATCGTTCTTGTAATCGGACATGCAATTTGGCTCGGCAAGCCTCGCTGTTTTGCCATGAGCTTCTATGCGGTGCACTTTCAGGGCAAATATAATATTCTTAGACCTCTCAGCTTGCCCAACCGTGTAATTTAATTTTACTGCGTCCGTTGGCGACATAAAAACCTGGAAAATCTTTGGCAATTGATTTTGGCTCTACACCGGTTCCGGGTTGACGCAGACAAGAGCCTCGACCAATGACCGCAAAAGTGAATTGCCGCGTTTTCGAACATTGTGGACAAACTGAAAAAACCAACTTAAAGCGGTAGCCGTTCCTGCGATATTCCACGGTGGGGACGCAGCCAACTACGCAATAACGACCAACAACCTTCCATCGTGTTCACATGAACCTCACACAAACCATCGCCATCCTCGTCCCGAGCGTACTCTCCGTGTCCATGACAGACCGTTTTGTGTTCGTAGCCCCACTCCGACAAACGTCCGTAAATATCGTACTCATCAGTGTTTATGAGCGTGCCAGGCTTGATGAATTTTTCAATAATCGGCTGAATCGTCACTTGACGAACATTGTCCAACATACGCATGACCACCGCTCCGCAACGCTCGATCATTCCGAGAATCGGCGGTTTGTCCGTTTCCGCTGTGCCGCGACCTCGAGGGCCTTTCAGCCTTCGTTTTCGGGCATTTCGTCCTTTTTTTTGACCGATTCCGGATGGCCTTTATGACCGGCAACCACATACACTTCATCGCATTCGACGGTTCCTTCGAGCACGATTTGCGGCTCGCTGGCCACGATACCGCTGCGCAAAATCGTGGTCATTTC
>JBOFQC010000826.1:0-11325 GCA_051660725.1 Thermoguttaceae bacterium | reverse complement strand
TATGAAAGCAAACTTTTTTTTCTTTCTGATCGTGTTGTCGCTGTTTGCAGCATGTACAGGTTGCCAACCGGAAAAATCAAAAGAATCGCAAAGTGAGACGAAAAATAAACCGGTCTCCGTAACGGAGTACAGCGGACATTTTGTTAATAATACGTATGAAACGCCTGACAAAGGCGCGTTTCTTGTAATCAACTCTTTTGATGAATTTGAAAAAATCTTCGGAAGTGGATACGTTATGGAAGACAAAAGTGTTCGGGTACAGGAAACCACATTTAAGGAAAACGTTGTTCTTGCCGTGATTAAAAAAGGTTTGTGGAATTACAGTGACGTTTCTGCTTCTTGCGAAAATAGTTTGCTCGTCCTCAATTACAAGTCGCAAGAAGAAAAGAGTACTTACGAAGCTGTCACTCCGTTAATCGTTTCTGTTCCGAGTTCTGTGATGCTCCCCATCAAGAAAGTCGTATTCAAAGAAAATGACAAAGAAGTATCTGACGTAGTATTTTTGAAGTAATACAAAATAATAATGAAAGCCTAAAGCCAAACGCCTAAAGCCAAACGCCTAAAGCCTAAAATATGATCAAACGAGTCTTAATTGCAAATCGTGGCGAAATCGCCTTAAGAATAATTCGTGCCTGCCGTGAAATGGGGGTGGAAACAGTAGCTGTGTTCAGCGAAGCGGATCGGGGGGCTCCGTACCTCGATTTGGCCGACGAAGCAATCTGCATCGGTCCAGCAAAAGCGACAGACAGTTATCTGAAAATCGACCGTATAATCAGTGCGGCTGAAATTGGCGACGTCAACGCTATTCATCCGGGCTTTGGCTTCCTTTCGGAAAATGCACACTTCGCTGATGTTTGCCGAAGTTGCAATTACGAATTCATTGGGCCGACTCCCGAAGCGATGTCTTTGTTGGGTGACAAAAACACGGCACGAGAAATGGCCAAAAAAGCTGGTGTTCCCTGCGTGCCGGGAAGTGACGGACTAATAAAAACAGAAGCTGATGCCATTAAATTCGCCAAAAAAGTCGGATATCCTGTCTTAATCAAGGCTTCGGCTGGGGGCGGCGGACGTGGCATGAGAGTTGCGAAAGACGAAGAGCAGCTCAAGGCCGCAATTGACCAAGCGACGCAGGAAGCGCAGGCTTCTTTTGGAAACGGTGACATTTACCTCGAAAAATTCATTATTGGTCCGCGTCACGTGGAAGTGCAAATTATTGCCGACAATCACGGAAACGTTGTTCACCTTTGGGAACGCGACTGCTCAATGCAACGGCGGCACCAAAAACTTATCGAAGAAAGTCCGGCACCGAACTTGAAACAATCTACTCGTAAAGCGATCTGCGAAGCGGCAACGAAACTGGTCAAGTCGGCAAATTACACCAACGCCGGCACTGTCGAATTTATTGTCGACAAAGACGAAAATTTCTATTTCATAGAAATGAACGCAAGAATCCAGGTCGAACACCCGGTAACGGAGCTGGTCACTGGAATCGACTTGATTAAATCGCAAATTCGTATTGCTTCCGGAGAAAAATTGCCGTTTGAACAGAAAGACATCGTTCACAGAGGTTGTGCAATTGAGTGTCGTATCAATGCGGAAGACCCGGAACATAATTTCCGTCCGTCGCCTGGTAAAATCGAGAAACTTATCATTCCCGGCGGTTTCGGTGTCCGTTTCGACTCACATGTGTACGGCGGATACACCGTTAGTCCAAGTTATGATTCGATGATTGGCAAACTGCTTGTTCACCAACCTACAAGGGAAGAAGCGATTGCTTGCATGTGCCGCTGTTTGAATGAAATGAAAGTCGAAGGTATCAAAACGTCTATTCCGCTCCAACTTCGTATTTTGCAGCACAAAGATTTCAAATCCGGCAACATTGACACCGGTTTTATTGAACGTAATTTTATGAAATAATAACTTCGTGTATTTTTTTACATCAATAAATTTCTCGTTTCCAGCCTTGCAATGCAAGGCTTTTTTTGTTGTTTGGAATTCTTCCACATCGTAACGCAAAAGTGTGATGTCGGCCACAAATTGCATCACTGTGCTTTTCGCGAAGAAACGAAGTCTTCAAGTTCAGGTTTACCAAGTAATTTGCGTAATAACGGAAGCCAACGTGTTTTTAGTGAAAAAATCAGACGTGGCTTTAATCCACTGCGAAACAGTTGAAATGTAAAATGTTTATTTACTCCAGTGGCACTGTCATGTTTGTATGGATAATCTCCACCAGTGTAATCAAAAACTTTCCAGTTGTTTTCAAAACCATAAATTAACAGCAGATGCACAAGGCAAACACCAGGTGATGTTTCGCGGAACGCGGTGTCATAATCATTTGTGTGTAAGTAGTAATACCCGTTTCTACAGGTTATAAACTGTGCGGCAATAGGGGTTTGGTCAATCATTAAAGTTGGAATAATAACCTCATTGTCTTCAGACAGTTGGTCAGTTAATTGCCGATAAAATTTTTCATAATTCTCGTTCTTAAACTCCCCTTTCCAGCTGTTTTTCCGCACAATTAACGAAAGATCAATCCCTTTTTGCAAGTTGTTTTTTTGGGCAAACAGTTGCAACCCCCATTCTTTTCCTGCAGCTGCATAACGCTCTTTGTTTCTCTTACATCTGCGGCGAGCTTCTTTATTCCCATATCGTGAAAAATATTCATCATAAGTGAAACCTTCGAGCTGAATATACGGCGACAAGTTTCCTTTCGTCTGGATCATTGATAATGATTTAATAGTTTCATAATCTTGCGTCAGATATTCATAAAATTTTGATGTTTCAAGTATGTTGACTAATCGGAGAATATCCCATTCATTATTGTTTTTTGTCAAGAAAACAAACATAGCATCTGCAATTTCCTTAAATTTTACATTTGAATCGTAAAAAATAGAATTTCGCGATGTCATACCGGTATTACAGAATTCCAAAATGCGGTAATAAATTCCGCTTTTTTTTTCTTCTGAAAGAACAAGTGGGAAAATACCAAGTATTCTTTTTTCCGAATCAGTTTCGTCGTTGATGATTAGTACGTATAACTTTTTTCCTTCAGGTTCACCGAATAGCTGCCATGAAAGTTTAAACCATTCCCAAGAATAAAACGGCAAGTCGATCTCAGGATTGGAATGCAACAATGTATTCCAACCTTCTTTTAATGAATCCAGTTCTTCTTCTGTTCGAATAATACGTATTTTCATAAATTCACAACTCTACGGTTATCTCACATCCTTTTTTATGTCTGAAAAATCGCATTCCATGCTTTTTCGAAGAGAAATATCCCAATGCCAGACTGAAAAATCTAAAGTAATAAACACAACCACAACGGCTAAAACCCAACACTTCATGAGCTCGTATAGACGAATTATTACCAGCTTCAATACTAGTGTAAAATGGGCTCGTTGAATATCTATCTATAATAGCACATGCAATTTTTGGAAAAATACGGCGTCCTCTGCAAGTAGGCATTACGAAAACATTTGAGACAAACTTTCCAGTTGGCTCAAATTTTAAGCGTAATGTGTAATGGTCATATCCTTCCCATTGTGAAATGTAATATCCGGTATATACCCAAACGACACCAACAATTTTATCATTTTGCTTAGCACACCACGGCTCGACACCGGAGTCGTAAAATTGCGTGTAAAAGGCTAGAGTTCCAGCGTCACCACAATAAATGTCATCAACAATTTTGGTGACGTCACTTTGTGTCCCAGGAAAAATTTCTATCTCATCGTTACCGCACAAAGTTATGTCTTGTTCTTTATTATCATCCAACTTGAAAAAAATTTTCTTGCTGGTTCTGAAAACGTAGCTGGGCAGCAAAGCATTTGTAATGCGTTCAAATACAAGAAAAAACTGCGCTTTACATAACAGTTTGATAACTTCTGATAACTTACGTGATATTCTTTTCATAGTAAAAACAGGATAAGTATACCGTTTTAAGGTATCGCTACACTTTAATTCCTGCAAAAGCAGTTTCCAATTTCCATAATAATTCTTCTGGTGCCATTTCTCCAATACTTAGTCTTGGCAAAAGAAGTGGCGAGGTGTTTTTTTGAACACGGCCCCAGTCTGTAAGTACACAAGTTTTATAACCTTGTTTTTTCACAATTGCGTCGGAATTTTCATTTCGCTGCGGGACGAGACAAGGGTGCGGATATGAAAAATGTTCTACTGAAAAACCTAATTTTTCTTCCATCAACCTTCGTGATTCTGTAAGCTCAAAATACTGCATGTCCGGTGACAAGTACCCAACGTTTGGGTGCGAATATGTGTGGTTGCCAATAATGTGTCCCCTGTCATGTAATTCTTTTGCTTGTTCCCATGTAATCATCTTCGGCGCATTAATCGAATCGTATTTAATGTCAAGCAATTCTTCCAGTTTGTGGACACAATCTTTCTGACCTTCATGCGACAATTTAATGCATGGATACAAGAAAAAAGAAGAAGCATCTCTTTTTTCCGAGTTGTTGGCAAAGTTCCATTCTTTGTTTTCTTCTGGATATTTTAGAACTCGACCTAACTTATGCGCTTCCTGGACGAGCCAGGCAATTTTACAAAACTCGGGAAGCGAATCGTTTTCAACGGCACTGGCTGTCAAGTAAAATGTACCTCGCGTATTATTCTCTTCCAAAATCGGAGCAGCAAAATGATAATTATCTCCAAAACCATCATCAAACGTTATTGCCACACTTCTTCTAGGAATACTATTTTCACCATTAATCCAACGATATAGGTCATCAAGCGTTACCAAAGAAAACTTCTTTCGCAACAGTTCCAGATGCTTACGAAATGTCGTGTCTTTAATAGTAATACCAGAATTAATATATTGTGATTGCTTGTCTCGCTGGTCGGAAACTGAATGGTAATAAAGTATTAACGCAGATGGCGGTAATAACACCTGTTTAAGCAACAGAATATTAGAAGACAGAATTGCCTCTTTGATTATTTTTTTGATATTCATCACAAATAATTATTTTTATTTCAAAATACTCTGTTCATTGTTTGTCTTGCGATCATACCAACGGAATACTATAGGAACATACCGCAACAAGAAAAACTTGGCACGTTCCTTAATTGTTAGCGGTACTAAACTGGCAGCTTTTTTGAAGCAATAAATCGCGTTTTTAAAATCACCGACAATGCGATATTTCCATGCTGAATCGAGATACATTTTTTTCGCGGAATTTAATAGATATCCTGAAGCTTCAGATTCTTCCGCCCAGCGTATAGTTTGGATTTCCAATGATCTGCAGCAACTAAGCTCATGATTAATATGATTGGAAATTCTTCCAGTGTGTTCACGAACAAAAAAAAGTGCTTCTGGAATAAACACTCCGTTGAAAAAATAACATATTCTTAACCAAAGATCATAGTCTTCCACGCGACGCAAAGTCGGATCAAATACACCTGACTTAATAAATACTTCTCTACGAATAAGAATTGAAGGTGTCCAAATAGTATTGTGAAAAGCAATCTGGTTAAAAATATACCCCGAAGGTGGCGATGTCTTGGAGAACACTTGGCCAGCAATCAATGAATCTGGACTTTTACCGTAAGCTCCGTTACAATACACGAAACCCACGGAATCATTTTCTTCTAGAACAGCAACCTGTTTTTCTAACTTTGTGGGATACCACATATCATCTGAATCAAGAAAGGCAATATACTTGCCAGTAGAAAGAAATATACCTCTATTTCTAGCAATCGCAGCACCACAATTTTCCTGCTTAACATAGCGAATACGGTCCATGTATGGCGCAAGTACTTCTTCAGTGTTGTCAGTCGAGCCATCATCGACCACAATAATCTCAAAATCCTGATAAGTCTGGGCAAAAACGCTACCAAGCGATTCGCAAATGAACTGGGCCCTGTTATAAGTAGGTATGATTACCGATACTGTTGCCATAATATTTATTCGATACAAGTATAAATCTGAATATCGTCTATTATATACTGTACGTGGTCAATATGTTGCAGTTTACTCGCTATGCATACCCTTGCTTTTCCCACAGAGTAAAGTAAGGAAAACTGCTGTTTAATGACTACGCATGGTATAAATATCTAAGTGAAAAGAGCTATATCGGAGCCCGGTATGGGCGGGAACCTTGCCGTTCAGGCATAAATTGCTTCTCGCTAAGTGTTTCCCCTCCCGAGACCTGCCGTTGAAGCGTAAACGACCAGCCGTCGAGGCGTAAATAGGTCGGCTCCATTCCCGAGTTTATCAATGTTTGGTACTGATTATCTTCAACTACCCTGCAAAGGAAAAAATGAAGTTTTTGCCGGACGGCAGTAATTATTAAAAAAACATACAGTTAAGCCTAATTGCCAGTTGCCGGTAATTCGCGTAACTGTATGAACTTAAACAACCCTTACGGTTCAACTGTCGTTTCGACCAAGCTGACGAATTCGTCTGGAATCGCGTAAACACAAAAATCTTTGAACATGTATTCCATGTCGCTTCCGCCGTGAAGTTGGATACCGACTTTACCTTTGTTGATAAGTTCGGGCTCGATTTTGGCGTTGGCAATTTCCTTACCGTTCAAATTCGTAACGATATGACCGTTAATAACCGTTGTGCTGAAATCGTTCCAATCGTTTCTTTTGAAAACTTTTTCGATTTCATCTCGCGGCGGTTCGACAATCCATCTTCCGCCGGTGACGTACCAAATTCCACCAGTGGCCAAGTCGTCAATTTCGCCTTGGAAACCGTCAACCCAGTGCGCTTTGTCATTTGGGGTTGCGCCGAAGTAAAGACCACTGTTTCCTTTGGTTTGATTGAAAGAAACCTTGATGACACAGTTTTTGTAATCTTCATTTGAAAGAATAAGACCGTCACGATTTTCGCCGGCGGTTGAAGTACCTTTAAGAATCACGTCCCATTTTCCTGCCGGTTTGATCTCAACTGATGTCATTTCTGATTCAGATGGAAAAAGTTCGACCCATGGTGTGTCGGGAAGTTCCTTAATCATGATATTTTTCCAACGAACCTGACCGTCATCATTTTGACCGTGAACTTGTAATCCGATAAAACCTTCGAGTTCAAGCGTATCGATTAAATCGGTAATCATTTCACCGTTTAACCATGTTTTTATTGATGGTCCAACGCACTGAACTGTCATTGTGTTCCAATCGTCTTTTTTCAACGACTTTTTGGCAAGTTCACGTTTTTCTTCTGTGAGAGGATCAACCCAGCGATTGCGTCTACTTTCATCGTAAATTCCGCCGCTCATACCGACATTCGGTTCCATTTCGCATTGGTAACCGAAGACCACTTCACGATCACCATCAGGTCTGGCATTGCTTCGGAACTGAACGCCGGAATTAATATCTTTATCGAATTTGAAATCGAATTTTAAAATGAAATTCCGATATTTTTTGTCAGTGCAAAGAAACGTGTTCGGACCGGGACCTCGTTTGCCGACTATGCAACCATCTTCGACGGAATAAGTGGCGTCCCCACCTTTTTTATTCCAACCGGTTAAATCTTCACCGTTGAACAAAGGGACGAAGCCTTCTTTATTCTCAGCGGCAAAAGAGAGATCAAGAACTGTAAAAAAACAAATTACAGCTAATAAACATGAGATTTTTTTCATAAAAGCAACTCCAAAAATGGGGGGATTGGAAAAAAGTATTATTCGCTACAAACACAAACGTTGTGCCAAAGACGGAAATTTTACTGGCATTTTCAAAAAATTTGGCCCTCGACTTTTCCTAACGAGCTGTAACGTAAACTCAAAAGCCAAGAGGTCGCGAGTTTTGTGCCTTGCGTGGTCATCGAACCAAAGCTTTTCTTGCTTTATCCCGTGGGAAAAGCAAGATTTTACATGACGAGAAAACTGCTACACATTGAAAACGTACTGTATAGCATAATAAAATAAGCTCCAATATTTACGCGAAGATCAATAAAACCGTCTCCAGCATATACATAGGAATCGCTATAAACAAAAACCTGACCGGCAGCGGTTAGTTTTTTTTGGCTAAGCGTATAAGAGCTTGACGGGAATTAATATTGTTTTGTCGAATTTTCTGAAGCTCGACTGTTTTAGCTGCCTGAGCCAAATACGTGGCTAGTTCGGTTTCCGCTTCTTCGATGTCTATTTCACTCACCGGAACAGCCCGACCAGTCATAAGATTTACGGTATCGTCGATAACCTCAACGAAACCATTTTCGACGAAGTAATTATCAGTTTTGCCATCGGGCGTTTTAATGCGTAATTCACCGGCCCCGAGACGTCCAACCATTGGCGTATGACCAGGCAATACACCGTATTCGCCGTCAAAAAGTGGTAAAGCAACAAATACAGCTTCGGTGTCTACTACGGTTTTATCAGGGGTTACAACTATACAATTCATATTATCCACTGAAAAATGAAAAAGGGTCTAAGTCCAAACAACTTCGCAATCCACATCGGCATTTCACTCCACGTTGAAAAGCAAAGCTTTTTCAAGGGATCAAACACCACCTTTGGGACTGATTTCCGGCTGCGCAGTGCGTAAGTATAACATAAAATTGAACGTGACACAACTGGTAGGAAACCTCTTGTTCCTCATGTCAACGCACAACGCACTAGGGGTCGCCATTACTTTTAAAATCTTACAAAAGGCTGTTTGACTCTCGTCTTCGTTTTCGCTGTTAAATACAGTAATCGCACCAGTCGTCGCCTGTATTTCGGCGGCGGTAATTGTCAATAATATCCTGCAACGTGAGTTTCTCCATCTGATCGCGAATTCCGGAATTTAACATCACCCAAATGTCGCGGGTGGCGCATTGCTCGAGCCGTTCGCACTTTTCCGGGGCGTGGACGCAACCGACAATTGACAGCGGTCCCTCCATTGCTTCCACCACATTAAGTACAGAAATATTACTGGGAGCTTTGTTCAGTCGGAATCCGCCATGAATTCCGCGAGTCGATTGAATCAAGCCAGCTTTTCGCAAATTAATCACTAACCGACTGACATATTTCAGGGAAATTTGCTGAGACTCAGAAATATCACGAATCAATCGCGGTTCGTTTTGGTCGTGTATCGCCAGGTCCAATAGTATTCGCAGACCATATCGCCCTTTTGTAGAAATTTTCATAAAACAGCTCCGTTTTTGTCGTCTTTTAGTTTAGGAGCCACTAATATACCAGCGAACACTTCATATTGCAACCCTTTTCTTGTAAAAAACAAAACACTACTCCTTTGGTGTTTTTTTGTCTGCCCCGTCTTGTAATGGTCAGGAAGTGTGATATATTACCAAAACAATACCAAACAGGTAGATTACATACGCCACCAAAATGGTAGATTACAAGGAGGAAAATCATGAGTTATTTTAAGCAGAGTATTCTTGAGACAATTGGAAATACTCCACTTGTGCGAATCAATCGTCTTAACACCGGCGATGCTGAAGTGCTGGTTAAACTTGAGTCATTCAATCCAGGCAGTTCGGTAAAGGATCGTATTGCCATTGCCATGATTGAACATGCGGAACAGACCGGGTTGCTAAAGCCCGGCGGATTGATTATTGAGCCGACAAGCGGTAACACCGGTATCGGACTTGCTCTGGCAGCGGCAGTAAAAGGTTATAAACTCATATTGACCATGCCGGAAACCATGAGCGTTGAGCGTCGAAAATTGCTTGCCGCTTATGGTGCCGAACTGGTTTTGACCGACGGAGCCGCCGGAATGAAAGGGGCAATTGCCAAAGCGGAGGAGCTTCATATCGCCAATCCCGGGTCTATTATTCCACAACAATTCAATAATTCGGCCAATCCAGAGTATCATCGAATACATACCGCGATTGAGATATTGCGTGACACCGAGGGGAAAGTCGATGTCTTCGTTGCCGGCGTTGGCACTGGTGGAACCATTACCGGAGTAGGCGAAGTGCTCAAAAAACATAATCCGGCAGTAAAAATTGTGGCGGTGGAGCCGGAAAAAAGTCCGGTTATTTCAGGGGGAAACCCCGGTCCACACAAAATCCAAGGTATTGGTGCGGGCTTTATCCCGCAGGTGCTCAACACAAAAATAATCGATCAAATCGTTCCGGTATCGGAGGAAAACGCCGGAATAACCGCCCGGGAAGCGGCAAAGCAAGAGGGATTGCTGATCGGCATTTCCTCGGGTGCAGCACTTTTTGCCGCACTGGAATCGGCCAAACGCCCGGAATTTGCCGGAAAGCGAATCGTGGCACTGCTGCCCGATTCCGGTGAACGCTATTTATCCACTTGGCTTTTTAACGAATAACAATAATAAGGAGACGTAAAATATGTGCAGTAAAAAATACCATCTCGAAACACTCGCAATTCACGCCGGACAGGAAACTGCTGACCCGGCAACCAATGCCAGGGCTGTCCCTGTATACCGGACGACCGCGTATAACTTCCGTGATTCTAAGCATGGAGCAGACCTTTTTGCCCTGAAGGAATTCGGCAATATCTACTCACGACTGATGAATCCCACCAACGATGTTTTGGAAAAACGTCTGGCCGCACTTGAAGGGGGCGCGGCGGCGTTGACCCTTGCCAGCGGCACGGCGGCAATTTATTTTACTATCACGAACATTGCCCGTGCGGGAAACGAAATTGTTTCTGCCAACAACCTTTATGGCGGAACGTACACCCAATTTGATGCGATTTTGCCGAACAACGGCATTACGGTCCGCTTTGCTCCAGTGAACGACATTCCCGCAACGGAAGCGCAAATCAATGACAAAACCCGGGCAATTTATATTGAAAGCGTGGGAAATCCAGGATTGGATGTAGCTGACATTGAAGCTTATGCGACCTTGGCTAAAAAACATCATCTGCCCTTGATTGTTGACTCGACTTTTACACCGCCGACATTGCTGCGTCCGCTTGAGCATGGGGCGAACATTGTAATCCACTCACTCTCCAAGTGGATTGGTGGGCACGGCACCGCGATTGGCGGCGCGGTCATTGATGGTGCCAATTTTGACTGGAGTGATCCAAAATTCGCATTGTATAGATCGCCGGATCGCGGTTATCACGGATTGCGTTTCGCCCATGATTTAGGGGATTTGAATGCGTTGGCCTTTATTTTACGGTTACGAATTGTCGGCTTGCGCAATCAGGGCCCGACTCTTGCTCCTGATGCGGCGTGGATTTTTCTACAAGGCGTGGAATCTTTGGCGCTCCGCATGGTCAAGCACAGCGAGAATGCCCGAAAAACGGCGGAGTTTTTATCCAAACATCCGAAAGTCGCTTGGGTTAAATATCCGGGCATAAACGGTGACAAACTGGCGGAAAAATATCTACCAAATGGAGCGGGCGGCATGGTCGTTTTTGGCATCCGAGGCGGACATGTCCAGGCACGTGAATT
>JBOFQC010000825.1:0-2506 GCA_051660725.1 Thermoguttaceae bacterium | reverse complement strand
GCAAAGCTTCTTTGCATGCATCAGATGCAGGTAAAAACAAAGTTGTAAGCATGTCACCAGCCAGCCAACCTCTGGTATTCCGACTTAACAACGCCGAGACAATTTTGCCGGGTGGTATACCACCACTGAGAGACGATGGGTCGAATGCTCCGTCTTCAACAGAATCGAAATGCTTGTTAAGCTGTTTCATTACTGTGTTCCAATTCAGTGGCATTCTCAATAAAAAAAAGTTTGCGGTATTGAGTCCAAGCATATCAGCGAGTTCACGAGCATCAATATTAACATCTTTAGCAGCTGCAAGCATTTGGCCGGCAGACAGAACCATATAACGTTCCCCCTGCATTATCTTGGATAATTCACAACGCGGTGGCAGATTTTGTATTGCATGTTGAAGTTTGGCAATCTGTTCCTCTGATGGTTGGTACTCAGCGGAAACCATTATCGGTGCTGCGTTTGCGATTCCTTCTAGTGAAATGCCAACCAAAACTTCAACGAAGAAAATGTGTCCCACTCCGCGTCCCAGCCTCAAAATGGCATTGGTGTCATCAATTGCCCCGTTGACATCACCATTTGAGAGTCGGTATTCTGCACGGGTACGCAGATTTCTAGCACAACTGCGGGTGTCTTGAACATTCGGTAATATCAATGTGATGAGAGCTTCCAATTCATTCGTTTTTTTATCGCGAAAATAGGGAATACAAAACACAGGTTTTTCTGCGGCTTCGACAACAACGTCAAGAGCAGGTGAATTCGCTTCTATCCAATCCGTGATCATTTTGGTTTCTTCTGGGGTCCCACGACACTGCCGAATTCTTTTCATTATAATTTCCGAGTCGTGATTCGGATAATTATCTCTTGCATATTTAGATAAAATACTTTCGAAATCAATTTCAAATGGGATCGGCGGACCGAGTTTGTTCGGATCGAGGCCGAGTTTTTCGCAAATCTGATCGACAAGTATTTGTTGATCAGATGGCAAGCTTTTTTTAAAATCACTTGGTATCGGATCGAGTTTTTGGACGATTAACCGAAATCCGTTGTCGTCGGTACGCATTTCCGGCGGATATTTGAGCTGTTCGATTGCGCGAAAATAATCGATGTACTTTCCGTCCGAAGTTCTCGGCTCGGTGATATAAGTCGTCTCTTTTGAAATTTGAAGCGGAATTGGAATGAGGTTCATTCCAACAAAGCCCAAAAACAAGGCCACAATTGAGCCGACGAGGCATATCCAGAACCATCTCTTTTTTTGTTGCGGTGTCATGCAAGTATTACAGTTAAAGTTATATAATGGCTACAAATAATGAACCCATTCTGTTGGCCCACCTTGATTGTTAGCCAGATCGGCAGTATCATCAATTAGATTTCGTAGCTTGCCGAATAAGTAACGTCTTAAGTCTAACGTCTAACGTCTAACGTCTTAAGTCTTTCCAATTATACAACCTAGAAGCAGGTGAATCAAATAGCCCGTACCCGAAAACCGACAATAAATCCGCATCGGACAATTAGTACAAAAAATAGATACGCTTATTGGCGTTGTAAGGTATACCATTCCATATATTATTTTGGCTGGTACCGGCTGGAAATGATGGAGTTGGGATTTTCATTTAGTAATTTTTCGAGATGCCCTAAAATCCTGGGATTACTTTGGAGTATTTAGATGGGGAGTAAGTATGAAACGTAATGACAAACGCGACCATTACACTTGGGTGGAAATTTATATTTTAAAAATCGTCATCAAAGAAAAATGGCGATCTGATATGCTAAGATTTATGACGCTCACATGTGTCCTCGCAATAGTTGCAGGCCTTGCCGCTTGGGCAATCGCTTTGATTACTGTTACTAATAACATCTTGGAACCATACAATTTAGAAGAAAATGCACGACTTTTGTGTCGTTCTATTTTGTTTTTTTCCGGGTTTTTTGCAAGCTTGGCGGCAATGGCTATCACGATTCAGCTTAGTGCAACAATTTCATATTTACTCGGTTGGCTAACATACCGAGAGTATCAGATTTGTTGCAGGCTTGGTTTGCCGTATAGTTTTTTTGAACAAGATGACGCTGATAAAGAAAGTGATAGGATTGGCAGCGGAGACATTACCTCGCCCGAGTAAGATTTTCACAAGATATTTGTGTGTATTGCACGTCTGCGGGCGGAAATTGAAACGTGCAGCACGCGGAAAATGAAGAAGTGGAAAGCGATTATAAGTCCGAACTTGTATTGCCCATGACACCCAATTTATAAGACATGAAAAAGGTATTCTTGTTGGCGTGTAAGGTGTAACTCAAATGTTAAGTCGTCAAGTCTCCAGCGTATCTGGTATCATGTACAGAACGTCTTGTGAAAGTGTAATCATTGGTGTAAAATGTGGAACATGATTGAAATCCCGTTTTTTAGTGAATGCGGGATAGACATTTTTACGTAACCTGTTTACATACTTGCACAACTTTCATTACGTTTTATGCAAACATTATCCTGGACCGGCGACTTTACAAACGGCACACTGCG
>JBOFQC010000824.1:0-7611 GCA_051660725.1 Thermoguttaceae bacterium | reverse complement strand
CGGGCTTAAGTAGCTTCGCGTGAAGTGTTCCGCCTCCCGCGACCTGCCGTCGAGGCGTGAACGACCTGCCGTCGAGGCGTGAATCGGTCAGCTCCCCTTTAACCTGTTCACCTGCTCACCTAACTCCTCACTTCTACAGTGAACGGTTATAATCAGTCTTCCTCGTCATTTTCCAGGAAAACGGTTTCCAGTACTTTTGTGTTCCGTTCAATTGCGACAATAACTTGTTGGGTTTCAATTCCGTCGCTGCTTTTCGCATCAATTGGAAACACCTGCCTTTTTTCGGACAATGTATAACGAACCGCGAAAGAGCCGTCACTAGCGACACGAATTGGTTCGCCTTTTATTCCGATTTGGACGCTAGGGTCTGTTTTTCCGTGTAAAATTATATCTGCTTCGACGTTGAAATCGAAGTTCCGTTTGGTCTTTTCCAATGAAGTTACTTTTGCACCGAAGCGGGTAATCAAAGGAAGCGACATTGAACGTTGCAGTTGTTCTTCGAAAACAGATTTCAATTCTTTGTTATTTTCGTCTAAGCCGCCGCTCAGTTTGAAAATTCGGTCAAAATCTTCGGAAACGCTGCCCCAGTGTCCGTCCAACTTGGTTGTGCCTTCGACTACCTGACTTAACGGCGTTTGCACAATATTACTGGACGCAATTGGGAAAAAGTTGCCGTCGCGGGAAAGAAAACCGATTTCCACTTGGAAAGTGCCCGGCGGATCGCTGACGTCTACGTACCAGTTATTCGCACCGTTATGAATTCTGATGTCACGGATGACTTCTCGTCTAGGATTGTTTACGCCGTCTGCTTCAATCCGAAACAGACGTAATACCGGAACAGCAGTGTGCCAGGAATGTCCCATTGCTGCCTTGGCACGCTCAATTAACCGCGAACAAAGTTCCCAGTACACATGCAACCAAAATGGATCACGCACCATTAAAATGAAGCGGTCTTTATTTCCGCCATTTATTTCGTCGTAAACTCCGTTAATTGCGCGAGTGCTGCCAATTTTTTCGTTAAAATCGGTCAGTTTCGACACTGAATGTGACGTACTTGGAGAATTTAAATTGCTCGAAGTCGTTTTTGAAGCTGACAAATTTGTATCTCCGGACGGGCCGTTTAGATTACTTTTTCCGCTTACGTCCGTTTTACGTACTTGTGCCTGTATCTTGGATTCGTCGTTTTTGACAGCTGCAGATTTCGTTTTTTCAGTTTTTAATTTTGATGATTTTTTTGTTTTAGAATCGCTTTTTTGTTCTTTTTTATTAACGCTGTTTTCCTTTTTTTGAACAGCGGTATCTTTCAATTTGTCGCCATTTTTCGCTCCAGCACTAATGTTTTTTCTCTCTTTTTTTCCAGCTTTTTGAGCTTTTTCATTTTTTGAACGCATTTCTTTGGTTCGACCTTGAATAGCGTGCAATAACTCCTCTTTCCGCATATTGCTACACCCGGCAATACCCAGTTCTTTTGCGACTGTTGCCAGTTTTTTTACCGTAAGTTGATTAAGCTCAGAAAGAGTATAAGTTGACACTTTGTTTATTACATTAGTATTGAAAAAACATAAAAAATCTAACAAAAATACGCTAGAAAGTTTATACTACAAAATGATTTTGATAAAATAGGAAAATAGATAAAAAATTATTTTTTTTGACAATTTTTTTTGTTTCACTCACCACATTCGTTATAAATTCACTTTTCGTATGTCTTGTCGTTCTGGCTGAACTTCGTTCTTTCAGCAATTTCTTTGCCAAGATTTTTTTTGACTTCTTTAAATTCATCTCTTTTTAGGTGACCATTTCTCTGCATACGGTCAAATTCAACAAGGTGGTCTTCATTCGTTGGCAATTCCGCGGAAATGTCATTACGGATTTTACTTACGACATAATATGCAATTGCGATCAGGATTGCGGTTCCTGCGATTCCCAAGACCCACTGTGTCGCCGGATTTGAAATTATTTCGTTTATTAACATAATGAAAAACGAATGAACAATTGTTACTCCAATTTTTTATTGCCTATGTGTGAGACGTTACATTTCAGACATCTGAGGCAAGTTCCTCTTCTAAAGCCTAATGCCTAAATTTATTATACATTTTTAATCGCGTCGGGGATTGTTAAATTAGAAAAAACGAGAAAAAATTCAGTGGCGTTTATTTTTTGTAATGTATCTGTATAATTAGAACACTGATTTCGGTATTGGCACTGCGTGCCGTATCTGCACGAACAACGCTAATCTCGGAAAACGCTTTAATTGCATGACTTACCGTATTAAAGAAACGAGGGATTTGTTGATGTTTCCAAAAAATTTAACAAATCAGTTCAAATTTTTGATGTAGCTATACTGCACGTGGTCAATGTGTTGCAGTTTACTCACTTAGTAAACCCTTGCTTTTCCCACAGGGTAAAGCAAGGAAAACTGTAATATAATGACTACGCATGGTAAAAAAACCGATTTTAAATAAAATGTGGAAAAGATAGAAAATACAGAAAATATAGAACAAGTATACTATTATTTACATTTGGCTCTGTAACAGTCTCCTTAACAAATATCGTTTGCATGATTACATACGAAGGTAAAACGTGTCCACCTCCAGAAGGTTATATTGCAGTTGTTGTTTCCAAGTTCAACCTAAGTATAACACAACGTTTATTAGACGGAGCGTTGGATAAACTACGACAAAACGGAGTTCGTGAACAGGATATCCGCGTCTGTTGGGTTCCTGGCGCTTTTGAGATTCCATTTATTGCGCAACGGTTCGCACAGGACGAGGACTGCCTTGCTGTAATCTGTCTCGGTGCAGTGATAAAAGGTGAAACTTCGCATGACGAACACATTAATCGGGCTATCAGCCTTGAAATTTCCAAGATTTCAACATTAACGGGGAAACCTGTGATTTTTGGTGTACTCACGTGCAACACAGTCGAACAAGCTGAAATGCGGAGCGGAATACGTGCGCAGTCCAGAGACAAAGCCGTTGATCCAACTGCCGGTAATAAAGGTGCCGAAGCTGCAGAAACGGCACTGCAAATGATTGATTTGCTGACCGAACTACCGGATGTTAAATCGGGTTTTCCCGACATGTTATCCGACCTGATGAACACAATCACTTCGCAAGAAGATGGCCGGTTCGACGAATTAGGCGATTTCTACGATTTGGATGACGACGAAGAAGACGAGTTTCTCCTTCCGCCGCCCAAAAAAACCAGAAAGAAAGCCGTAAAAAAAGCCAAGAAATAACGCTTTGCCTTTTCTATTAATCTGTAAGAACTTTTGTTGTAACCGTTCACGGTTTTTTAAGTAGTTATGAATTAGAAGTTGTAGTTAGGTACTTTCGAATCACCTGCTCACCTAACTCCTAAATTCTGCCGTGAACGGCTACCTTTTGTTTGTGTCGAAAAAGAACATAACATGAATTCTTTTTTCGGCTAATAATTTTTTCCTATTTCTCTCACTTTCCAACAAAAAATGCAGTCGGTATTCGACGAAAGTGACATATTAAGACGTGGTCTGGAGCTGATGAAAAGTAAAGATTTCGATCAAGCAATCGAAACCTTTAACAAAATCATCGAGATGAATCCGAAATATACCGAAGCGTATTTCTGCAAAGGCAACGCGCTGGAAGCACTCGGTAAACACGATTTGGCCATTGACGCATACAGTACTGTTTTGAAGTACGCGCCGAAAGAGTCGGCTGCGTTTTTTAATCGCGGTTGCGCATATAGAAAGAAAAACGAGTCCGCAAAAGCAATCGCAGAGTACACCCGTGCGATTGAGCTGAATCCGAAGTTCGGCAAAGCGTATTACAATCGCGGTATGGTTTTTTTCTCTAACAACGAGATTGATAAAGCGCAGGAAGATTACGAAAAAGCGATTCTTTATTCGCCGAAAGACCCCGATCCGCATGTGGCACTTGGCTTGGTACATATTCTCAGAAGCGATCCGGAAAGTGCGTTAAGTGAATACGATTTGGCCCTTGGTGTCGACCCGAACCATGTGAAAGCGCACGGTAACAGAGGCAACGCGCTTGAGCAGTTGAATATGCTTAACGAAGCAATTGCCGAATATTCGCATGTAATACGTTTTAGTCCGCGTGATTACAAAGCGTATATGAATCGTGGTTACGTTTATTTCAAACAGGATAAGTTTGATGAGGCTTTGGCAGATTATTCCAAAGCGATTGAATTAAATCCGAAGTATTCGAAAGCGTACACATGCCGTGCCAGTGTTTACACAAAGATGAACAGTTCCCGTAAAGCTCTCGACGATTACGAAGAAGCTATCCGTTTGGCTCCGCACCAAGCCGAAAACTATGTATGTAGAGGCCAGGCGAAAAATGCACTCGGTGACAGAATCGGCGCACTCGAAGACTTTAACGAAGCTATTAAAATTGAGCCGGCCAACACTTCCGCGTGGTATAATAAAGGGGTAATCCACACGAAGCTCGGCATGATCGACGACGCTGTGCGTGACTACACCGAAGTGATTGAAAGAATGCCTAAAAACGCTTCTGCGTACTGTTACCGCGGCGTGGCCAACACCCGGCTCGGAAAACTTGACGAAGCTTTGGCTGATTACGAAAAATCAATTGAGTTTGATCCGACAAATGCGACGGTTTTTTTCAATCGCGGACTGGTCTTCAGAATGCAGGGGAATTTTAAACAAGCCCTGATGAATTTTACGCAATCAATAAAGTTAAATCCAAAGAATTTGGCCGCTTACAAAAACCGTGCCTTTACTTACAAGATGATTGGTGATGAGGAAAACGCTGAACGTGACATGCACATCATTGAACGTCTTTCAAAAGAAGGTTCAAAACATGGGTAAGAAGGAAGGTGAACAGGGGACCTGCCGTCCAGACATGCCGCTTCGCGTGAAGTAAAACGCCACCCGTTAGTCGGCTCGCTTGTCACCTATTCACCTATTCACCTATTCACCGCTCACCTCTTAATGATTTTTGGTTCTCCATACTGGTTATTTCTTTTAATACCTCTCGCAGCAGTGATTGGGTTGCGTGCGTTTTTTTTCAAGAGGAATGGGGTTGTTTTCTCAAGTATTGGATCGATCAAAAAAGCCCCACGAACGTTATTGCAATTTCTCAAATACGGCGTCGACGCATTGCCGTATTTCGTGATCGCGTTGTTAATTCTTGCTCTTGCCCGTCCACAATCAGATAGGGAAGAGTACCGCACTCAGACTGAAGGAATCGCTATTATGATGTGTATTGACCGAAGCGGTTCAATGCAAGCGGTTGACTTTACACTTGGTAATCGGTACGTCACACGGTTGGATGTGGTAAAAAAAACATTTCAAGATTTCGTTCAAGGAACGGAAACGCTCTCTGGCAGAGCCCACGATAAAATCGGTCTGATAGCTTTTGGTGGTTTTGCTGATTCGTTCTGTCCGTTAACGTTGGACCACGACACATTGGTGGAAATGCTTGGTATGGTTCAGCTTCCGGCACCGGTACTTGACGGCGGCGGTCGCGGAATCGGCACTTCGTTTCTAAACGAGGAACGGCTGACAGCAATTGGCGACGCTTTAATTGAGGCGGTTGACCGATTAAAAACCGTTTCGGCAAAAAGTAAAGTGATAATACTTCTTTCAGACGGAGAGCAAACTACAGGAATCGCGACACCACTTGAAGGAGCGAAAGCGGCCAAAGCGTTTGGAATTAAGGTTTACGTCATTGGAATTGGTAGTACAGGCGATTCTATATTTATTACGAAAGACCGTTTTGGACATGAATTTGTCTCGTATCAACCTGTAGTACTTGACGAACGAACACTTTTGCAGATTGCGCAAGAGACGGGTGGCGAATACTTCAACGCACAAAATGCTTATTCGCTTAACAACATATACGAACGGATTGATCAGTTGGAAAAGAGCGAGCAAGAAGGCTTGGTTTACACAAAATACAGCGAAAAATACTATTTATTTCTTTATCCGGCAATATTTTTGTTCTTTATATACATTCTTCTAAATTCGACCAGATTCCGTACACTCGGCTGAGTACTGTAAGATGGTTTCAAAAATCGTCCTGTGATTTTAGTAACTGAATTTCACCGTGTCACGTGTCCCCAATAAATTCGAGAGCAACTTGACAGCAGCGATGCAAAAATGTAAAGTCAATGTTGTTTCGTAGGTTTCACGAAAGAACGATAACATTTTTATGCCGTGAATGGTACAACTTTTATTATTTATTTTTGACACACGATGAGAACAACATTATTACTGATACTTTTATTAGGTTTTGCAATTACGATTAAAGCGGAAACGGAAACGTGCGCGAAATTTATTGACCGTGACGCTGTTACAAAAGGTGACTGGAAAGGCAAATTGGGCAAAATCGGTTACAGCCTTCCAGGCTTTGAAACGCTTTTACCGAAAAACACCAGATTGGATTGGGCCAAAAACGTTCACGGTTATGTTTGGGAACAGGAAACAGATGATGTGCGTGGAACGGTGTCACCAATGACCGGCGAAACAAAGCGTGCCGCCGCATGTCGTTTTGCCGGGCAGGGGCCACTCGAATTCGACTTGAATATTGGGGACGAGCCGCGAAAGATTACGTTTTACTTCTGTGATTGGGACAAAAAGAAACGGAGCCAACTTGTTCAACTTTTCGATCAGAAAGAAAATTTGTTGCACGAGATCGGCCTCGGTTCATTTGAAGATGGCGAACAACTTTCATGGTTGGCAAACGGAAAAATCCGTGTCAGAATCACACCTCAAAACGACATAAACGCTGTTATAAACGGTGTTTTCATCGACCAGATGACAGGTGAAGACAAGGAAAAAATCGAAAAAAAAAAGTAATTGAGAGTAAATCGGCCCGGAAAAAGATAATCTTTCTTGCCGGCGTCGGTTCGCATGGTTTTGCTTCGCACGAACACAATGCCGGTTCACTGTATTTGGCGAATATTTTGGAAGCGGTTGCGCCGGTAAAATGTACGGTTTATTTGAACTGCGTGCCGGGCATGCCACTTCCGTATTCTTGTGAAAGTGCTGACTGTATAGTAGTTTACGCTGATGGTGACGGCATGTATCCACTTGCCGGACAAACGGAGCAACTCGAAAAATTGGCGAATCGCGGCTGCAGTTTTGTTTTTATGCATTACGCAACACTTCCGAACCAGGAGTCAAAAGACGGAAAAGTCGTTTCGACACCGGATTTCGAATTTGTGAAAAACGCAAGTGGTGCCGTTTATGAACATTTTTGGACCGCAAATCCATTTTTCGTTGGCAAGTTTGATTCTTTTGTCGAACATCCTGTAACACGTGGACTTATGCCGTTTTCAATTTACGATGAGTGGTATTTCCACATGCGGTTTAAAGATGATATCAGCTCAGATGAGATTCTGAAAAAAGGAGCGGCGTCACCAGTGGTGCCAATTCTGGTCTGCACACCACCTGATGAAGTGAAGTCAGGGCCGGACGGCACTTATTCCGGCAACGCAACTATTAGAAGCCGGCTGGGCAAGCCGGAGATAGTCGCTTGCGTGATTGAACGAAAGGACGGAGGCCGCGGTTTCAGCTTCACCGGCGGGGACGTTCACTGGAACTACGCAGAACCGAATTACCGTAAGTCATTGGTAAACGGAATCTTGTGG
>JBOFQC010000823.1:0-3935 GCA_051660725.1 Thermoguttaceae bacterium | reverse complement strand
CGTTATGGTTGCTTTTCGAGGTTGCCGACCCGAACAAACAGGAGTACGAATCGTATGTGCTACGAGGTTTCGACGCTGACGGAAACACAAATGTCAGGCCGAGCCTTAACAAAATTGAGGTTTTGAAAGACAAGCCGCCGGTTATTTCCTGGGTTGATCCGCCGGAAAATCAGGTACGGATTCCGCTTAACGGATTTACCGAAACGAAAATTACAGCCGAAGACCCCGATTTCGGAATCCGAAATATCCGGCTGCATTTTGACGTTGCCGGTAAAAAGATACCGCCGCTTGAATTGCTCAATTCTCCGAAAAGCGGTTCGACGAAACACACCGGCAAAGTGAATCTGACGGCTAAAATCGAGCCGGAAAAATTGCGTCTGGAAATTGGCGACGCTGTTGAATACTGGGCCGAAGTCGTTGACACGAAATTGCCGGAAGGAAACAGTGCCGCCACGGACAAACTTTCGTTTATTGTTGATAAACCGAAACCCGGCGCCGACAAAAAAGACGCCAAAAACGAATCGAAACCCGACCAAAAACAAGATAAAAAGCAAAAAGACCAAAATAACGGCGACAAAACCGAGCAAAATAAGGACGAACCCAAGCAGGGTAACGTTCAGGAAAATAAGGAAAACGAGGAAAATAAGAACGAAAAATCTGATAAGCAAAACGGAGAACAGCAGCAAGATAATGCTGATTCAGATCAGAACGGAAATGATTCTGAGCAGAAAAACGATAAAAAAGAAGGGAAGAACGGAGACAACCAGAACGGAGGGGATTCAGACAAACAAAATGGTGATAAGTCGGACCAAAATAATGGCGACCAAACAGGAAAAGAGTCGGGCGACGAAAACGGAACCGATTCTGGAAAAGAAAAGGGAAATGAAAACGGTAAAGGCGACGAATCCGGTAAAGAATCAGGCAGTGAATCAGGCAGTGAATCCGGCAATGAATCTGGTGCAGGTGGTGAATCGGGCGGGGCTGGCAAAGATTCACAAGGAGATAACAGCAAGTCAGGAAGCCAAGCCGGTGATCCTTCTGGAAACAAATCTGGCAGCAACTCCGGCGACGCAGAAGGTGGCAATTCCGGCAGCGGGCAAAATGGCCAAAATAGTGAAAAAGGTGGTAACGGAGGTGACAATCAAAAAGGTGGAAATGGTAACGCTGACTCCGGTGCGTCAGGTAACGGACAGGAAAACGCTGGTGATATGAATGGAAATACCGCCGGCGACAATAATCAAAATGGCAAGAATAACGGAAAAGCAAACGGCAAAGGAACTGAAGGTTCGCCCGATTCAAATGCGAACGAGTCAGGAAACGCCGGAAATGCCAGCAAGTCGTCCCCAAACGCACCCAACGGCAAAGTTGATCCCGACGCTCAAGCTAGCGAAGTTTTCGAACAGGCTTTGCAGCAGATGAATAAAAAAGGTAGGCCAACTGATCCGGACCATACTTCGAACATTACGGAACAGGGAAAAAGCGGCAATTCCGACCCGGCCAATAAGTCACATACGCCAAACGGAACGCCTCCTGATGAAGTACCTGAACAAAGCATAAAAGGTGAACCCGGCCAAAAATCGCAAACGGCGTATGCTGAACGTCCCGGCGAAATAGAGAAACCGGGGATGAAAAAGGCAGATTCCGATGTAAAAGTGATGAAAGACCCGAAAAAACAGGACCAAAACGGAGCCGAGCCGGGCAATAAACAAGAAACAAATCCGAACGGTGAAAAGAACGGCCGTGAAAGTGGTGAACAACCCGGCGGAGGCGAAGGAAAACAACCAGGAGGCCAAAGCGGTGAACAGCCCGGCGGAGGTGAAGGAAAACAACCCGGAGGGCAAAGCGGTGAGCAGCCCGGCGGCGGTGAAGGAAAACAACCCGGAGGCCAAAGCGGTAACCAGCCTGGCGGAGGCGAAGGAAACCAACCCGGCAGTGAGGGTGGCAACCAACCCAGCGGAGGTGAAGGCAAACAGCCCGGTAGTAAAGGTGGTAACCAACCCGGCAAAGGAGGTGGGCAGCTCGGAAAAGGACAACCTGGTGCTGGCGGTCAAGAAGGTGGTAGTCAGCCCGGTGGCGGTGGCGGAAATGATGGAAATATTAAAGAAACCGAAAACCAGAACACAACGCCGGATGATCCAAACCTAGATTTTAAAGATCGGCAAACCGCCCTTGCGCTTCGGTACCTCGAAGAGGAGATGAACAAGCAGCAGCCCGACCCGGAACTGTTAAAACAGCTCGGTTGGTCGAAAGACGATCTGAAAAATTTCGTCGAAAAATGGAAATCAATGTCCGATCAGGCGAAAAAACAACAGACCGGACCGAAACAAGACTCCGAATGGACTGATATGTTAAGAGGCGTAAAAGTATTTGAAAGTACTCGTCCAACATCCGTGAACGCAAGAGCAACCGGAAAAGACACAGCACTTTCTACAGGTTCGCGGCGGCATGAACCGCCGAGTAACTTACGTGACCGAACAAAAGCGTACAATGAAGATATTTTTAAAGAAAATTAAAATTTTTCTGATACTCAATAAATATAAATGTTAGATTTGCTGTGGCCGTTCACGGCAGAATTTAGGAGTTAGGTGAGCAGGTGAACGGGTGATTAGAAAGTATCTGAAGTCTATCTCCTAATTTCTATCTCCTACCTTCTACCTTCTACCTTCTACCTTCTACCTTCTACCTTCTAACTTCTAACTTCTAACTTCTAACTTCTAACTTCTAACTTCTAACTTCTAACTTCTAACTCCTTAAAAAACCGTGAACGATTACAATTTGTTTATGCAGCACATTACCGCAATTATTTCGATGATTGTGTTAATGGTTGCTTCTGCTTTCTTTTCATCCGCTGAAGCAGCGTATTTTTCGTTAACGCGTTCCGACAGGAAATCGCTTGCGGCCGGGGGACGCTTGGCCAAAACGGCCAACAAACTCGCAGCGGATGCGGAACGGTTGCTGTCTGTTATTCTGCTTGGAAATCAAATTGTAAATCTTTTGTATTTTACACTTTCGACAATAATTGTTTTCCAGATACAGCAACAAGGCGACTACACGGTGTCCGTAATTTTCGCAATTGGAACTCTTTTGGCAATAATCGTTTTCAGCGAAATGTTGCCTAAAGACCTTGCGGTGCTTTGTCCCAGATATTTTGCTGTTTTTTATGCCGCACCGCTTTCGTTGCTTGTTCGTTTTTTTCGGCCCGTCCTGCCACTTTTCGACGCAGTGAACCGTTCTTCACGACGTTTATTTTTTCCCGAATTTAAAAAAGAACCGTACCTGAGAATCAGCGATTTGGAACAGGTGCTTGAGTTTTCGAAAGATGACGCCGCTCTTTTACGCCGTGAACAAAAGGTACTGCAAAACATTGTTCAGATTTCTGACACCAACGTTGAAGAGCTGATGTGTCCTAGGTTGCGTTTGCATTTTTTCAAACCGCCGATTACAATTCAAGAAGCCGCAAAGCAAATCGGTGCAGAGTTACTCGAAACCGGTTACCTGTTTATTTCAGAAAAAAACAGTGACGAACTTGCATCCGCTGTTTCACTTAAACGGGTTTATTCTTCTTTTGTAAACACAAACGCGTCCGATTCGAAAACATCCGACAGAAACAAAGAGTCCCAGAAATCCGAACTGTCAAAAAGAAGGACGCAAACCGACACGACGCCAACTGCTTTTTTTAGCATTTCAGACGTAAAGTTCGAAGACGATTCCGCACCGGTCGTTTACGTTCCCTGGACGATTTCCGTTGCGGGCGTTCTGGATATTCTGATGACTGACGAAAAAGAAGTCGCCGCAGTGCTAAACGAATACGGCGAAACAATTGGCGTAATTACAATTGACGACATCCTCGAAACGATTTTCGGACGTGAACGGAGCCGCTCTCGACGTTTATTGAAACGGGCTTCTATAAAAAACATTGCCGAAAATGTTTGGAT
>JBOFQC010000822.1:0-5484 GCA_051660725.1 Thermoguttaceae bacterium | reverse complement strand
TGCTTTACGTGTTGGATGAGCCGTCAATTGGGCTGCATCCGGGCGACACTGACAGGCTTATGGAATCAATCTGCAAGCTGCGAGACCGCGGAAATACCGTTGTGGTTGTAGAACACGAAGAAGCGGTACTCCGCGCTGCCGACGAAATCGTTGAAATCGGGCCAGGTGCAGGTGTCGCAGGCGGTGAAATCGTTTTCAGAGGCACGCCGCTGGAAATGGAAAATTCGCCGAAAAGTTTAACCGGCAGCTATTTATCGGGTGAGCTCAGCGGAGGAACCACTTCGACGAAAAGAAAAGCGGAACACGGAATTATCGAGTTGTTCGGAGCAACTGGTAATAATTTGAAAAATATTGACGTCGCGTTTCCAATGGGATTACTTTGCGTCGTCACCGGCGTAAGCGGAGCTGGTAAAAGTTCGCTTATTCAGGAGACGCTTTATCCCGCCCTTTGCCGAAAAATGGGCAAGGAAAATGTTTTGCCCGGTCTGCCGTTTACGCAGATTCTCGGCACCGGCCAAATTGACGACGTCATAATGGTAGACCAGAGTTCGATTGGCCGCTCACCCCGTTCGAATCCGGTGACGTACCTGAAAATATTTGACGAAATTCGAAACGTTTTCGCCGACACATTGGACGCAAAAGCGAAAAATTTCGGTGCGAGCCACTTCAGTTTCAACGTGGACGGAGGACGCTGTGACACATGTAAAGGTGACGGTTTCATTGCAATTGACATGCAGTTCATGGCCGACATGTATGTGCGTTGTCCGCAGTGTCACGGCAAGCGGTACCAACGTGAAGTGTTGGAAATCACGTACCGGGGCAAAAATATTGCCGACGTGTTGGAGATGAGCGCACGGGAAGCGTTTGGATTCTTCCGCGGTCAGGCGAAAGTACAACGAAAGCTGAAACGGTTAATGGATGTCGGACTAGATTACATCCAATTGGGGCAGCCAGCCAACACACTTTCCGGGGGCGAATCGCAGCGGTTAAAATTAGCCACTTACCTTTCGAGCATGAAAAAAGGGCGGTGCCTGTTTTTGCTGGACGAGCCGACAACCGGTCTGCATTTTTCCGATGTTGTGCAACTTCTGGATTGTTTCGACGCACTTATTGAAACCGGCCATTCGCTGATAGTCGTTGAACACAATTTGCAAATGATCCGGGCAGCGGACTACATTATTGATCTGGGGCCCGGTCCGGCAGAAGAAGGTGGGCGGGTAATTGTTCAAGGTCCGCCTGCCAAAATCGCCGCCTGTAAAGAATCCAAAACCGGAACATTTTTAAAAGAGAAAAAATGAAAATTTTTTGGCCTGCGCGAAAAATTTGAGTTGCCTTGTATACTGTGTTCGCGTGATTCCTCAACTTTTGCGACTCCGTTTCACTTTGTCTGAAAAGTTGAGGGCTGAATTTTAAAAACATCAGTAATAAAATGAAAAGTCAAACAGAATATTTATCAATGAACGTCCCCGCCAGAATGGGGTTTGTAAACATCACGGACAAATTAATCGCTGCCGTACGGAAAAGCGGCGTGAAAGAAGGACTGCTTTTGTGTAACGCAATGCACATAACCGCATCGGTTTTTATCAACGACGACGAACCGGGTTTGCACGAAGATTACAAGCAGTGGTTGGAAACACTTGCGCCGTTTGATCCGTCACCGAGCCGATACAAACATAATCGAACCGGCGAAGATAACGGTGATGCGCACCACAAGCGGCAAATCATGGGCCGTGAAGTCGTCGTTGCCATTACTGACGGGAAACTAGACCTCGGCCCGTGGGAACAAGTGTTTTACGGAGAATTTGACGGAAAACGCAACAAACGTGTGTTGATAAAAATTATTGGTGAGTAGGATAAGAATTCTTCAACGCCTGATGTTCAGAACAATTTCTTATGCCGTTATACGTGCAGAAAAAGCCCCCGAATCTATGTTACGGGAACGGGGCAGGTATTCCACTATAACAAGATCGGGGGCGGTGCAAAATGTACCGTTTTCACGGTTTATGCCGGACATTTTTTAATCACGTCAGGCTTTACAGAAGGAATGTTACCGACTGGAAAATAATCTTCCCGAAAAAATAAAAATTCTTCACGGAATAATTTGAAGAACGACGAAGCGGCACTCTCGATCATTCTTCTGATATTTCCGCTAAATCATTTTTGGCCTGTTTCGTCATTCTATGTATTGAAATCAGAAAATGAATCATTGCCCAACAACACAGAATGGCCCAAATCATCACAATAAAAAACAACAGATACAAGGATGACATAAGGGGCCCAGAAAAGTCAATGTTTGCTTTATATTGACCGAAAGTAACGTTCATATCTGCTTTAGAATTATTTACTGAATGTATCATTGGCGGCTGATTAAAATTTGTCCCGCCAACAGTATGCGTTACAGTTGTCGTACCATCTTGATGTACAGTTGTCGTAATAAGAGTATTGTTCTCGACACGCGATTCTATGACACCGGAAAAAGAAGGATTATTTTTTAACTCCAAGACTAGCGAGCTAAGTATAACAACGCATGGAATAGAAAGCACAAGTGCCGGAATAAAAACAATGTTTTTAAGCAGTGATCGTGAAAAACACCAACTGATTACCGCTCGCCGCCACTGAAGCAATTCGCAATATTCGGTCATACAACGGCATAAGACCACCAAACTCCAGATATAGCACAAAAAATATACTGCTGTGACTACTAAAACAACCGGATTTGGCGGAATCGAGAAGCTGGGATTCAGCGGTAACACGATTTCATCGTAAAACACCTGAAAAATGGCAATCCAAGAAATACAGACGGGAAAAAACATTTGTTTGGTATAATTATCTGACACCGGAATTTTCGATATCTTGATAACACCACACAAAATCATTATCACGCCAAAAAAATCGTTTAACAGATCAAACCCGTTTACTTTGACATCAACAATACAGATTATAAATCCCCAGAAAACCAATCGCAAAGCGGTTATCGTTTTGCGTATGTATTCATTCGAAATAACTCCCTGCGAAAATTCGTTTTCGTCAATTTGCTCAAAAGTTAGCATTTGGTGTTTGGTTGTGGTTCCGTGTTGTTCTGAAATTGCAAAAAAATTGAGCTGGTTCGTTAACCCAGAAACAGTAAAGACAAAGAGCGCAAAATGTTTTCAGGTACTCCTCACCCTTTCAGGGCGGAGGAATTACACCTTTTATTCTTTTACCTGTTTATCAATAAGAACCTGCACTGATTTAGACAGCCCGTTGGCAAGTTCAACCATTTTGTCATAATCGAGAGTGTCCCATGTGTCGGTTTTCATGTGGTAATTCTTATTGCGATAAAAAGCGGTGTCAGTCAAAAAAACAGCCGGACACTCCATGTCCCAGTAGTTTATGTGGTCGGAAAAAGCGATTACATTTTTGTTGGCGTCTGGCACGCTTAGAATTGCTGTTTTAAGGTTTGTTTCCTTTTTCATGACATCATGTACTGTTTGCGCAGTTTTGGCGTCAGCCATTCTTCCCGTAATTGCCAAAAAATCCCCCTTTTTGCCATAAAGCATACTCATTGCAGCAAGCGGGAAGTCTTGCGAATTCTCTTCGTCGCTGTAGTATCCGACCAAATCCATGCAGATCAACGCAACAATTTCGACACCGTCTTCTTTAACTGATTTTTTTATCGAATCAGCGTGCGCATAACTTCCCATTTTATTCGTGGCAAAATAAGGAGGTTCTTCCGAATTCCAAGCCACCAGTTCGATATCACAATCAAGCTCCGGCAATCGCTTGAGAAGATACGCAAGTTCAATCAACACCGCGACGCCACTTGCATTATCGTCGGCTCCCGGTGTTATGGACACGGTGTCGTAATGTGCCCCGATAATTATTCTTTTTCGTGTCTTACCTTTTTTGATTCCAATAACGTTGTATTTGTTATCGTAACTCTGCTGTGACACTTCCAAGTTATTTTCCTTGAAATGGTCAGTAACATATTTTGCCGCTTTTTCATATTGTTCTTTTTCACTACGTGGAAAACAATCCTGGCTCAAAAATTTTACGGTTTGAATCATCCGGTCTTTATCGGCTTTCGTGTCTTCTGCAGCCAAAGCGTGCCTTTGACCGGCAACGCAAATCAACATGACAGCATACACGACGAATAAATCAGAATATTTTGGGTGACACATTATGATTTCTCACTTTTAATAAAAAACTACCATTGCTAAAATGTAATCAATATTTCGGCGCGACAATTGCACCGGCTTCTTCATGCGTCGGGGCACGGCGGAAATCAGGTTCGTTTTTAAAACGAATGTTTTTCTTTCCGTAATAAGTGCCGTAATATTGGCCGTTTGCGTCTACCCAGGTTGTTATTTTTATCTGATCCTCAAGCGGCATTTTAGTATAACACGGACTCGATTCGTCCGTAATACGTTTGACAAGCGGACTGGCGTGTGAACCGAGTGTGTACGGAGGCACATAATGGTTATTGCCAGCTTTGGGGTGGTTTTCGCCGATAACCGGAAACGGCTTGCGAGCCATGAGTTCTTCGTAAGAACGGGTGAAAAGTGGTGTCATCTCGCCCGTTAAAAAAAGTTTACCTGCCGGTTCTTTAACCGATCCGTCGTCCGATTTGTCGCTGTGACACGAAACGCAATATTTATCCAACACCGGCTGTACATCAACCGGGTAATGCAAAGCTCTCGCTCCACTTACTTCGCCTGGCTGCGGTCCCGGCAATACCGGCTCCTTGCTCATCGCGATTGGAAGCCGACTCTCGGTAATCGAAAGCTCAGCCGCTTTTTCATGGCAGCCGACACAAGAACGTATTTCACCGGGCCGGTAATTCACAAAAGTTCTCTCACGCTGCACTTCCATGAAATTTTCGTCGAGCACTTGAAAAAATATGTTTTTATCAGCACGAACCAGAAAATTTGCGCTGCCGTCTTCTTCTACTGGCACGATTCCGTCCTGCAATTTCAAGCCCAAATGCGTGCGCTGTGACACCGTTGAATGTTGCTGGTCGGTGCAGTCTTCGCCGCCTCCGTCCCAAAATCGCCTAGCCGCCCAGGGACGCGGCACATGTTCGTTTACCCGTATATACTTAATCGTACCTTTTGGCACACCGTCCAGGCCGCGGTAAATGTCTGACACCACAATTTGAGCCAAACCTTTTTCCGCAAGCGTCGGATCAATTGTGCCCGCCGCAATTGCTGGTTTTTCTGACACCATTACTGGAATCGGATTCCAGCACGAAGTACCGAGTTCACGGTGCAGAATTTCCCGATTACCGTTGCCGTCAATCAGGTAAATCGAATACGCATCCGGCGTATTCCACGGCTGGTCGGAATTGTACGAAACTAAAAACTGATTCTCGTTCAACGGAAACGGGTCCATGAAAAGAGGCCCTTTGCTCGTGTTGCCAGCTCCGTCCCATTCGTAGGAAGAGTGAATAAGCCCCGGCGGCTGGAACGGCTTGGTAGCTCCGCCCGGTACATTGTCCCAACCCCA
>JBOFQC010000821.1:0-2945 GCA_051660725.1 Thermoguttaceae bacterium | reverse complement strand
ATAATCGGGACGATTGAAGTTTCACGAATACTCCGACAAATATGATAGCCATCGTAATAGGGCAACTGTAAATCAAGTAAAATTAAATCTGGTTGCTGTTGGACAATTGTCGATAAAATTGTTTGAAAATCGGTTGGGGTTTGCGTTTCATAACCGTAACGTTGCAATAAACTTGCCAGTTCGCGACGAATCGTCGGCTCATCTTCAATAATCATAATTTTCGTCATCGTTCATCTTCCTTTACTCTATTCTTCTATTTTGTAGTATAGCATATTTAATTATCTCAGTGGCATTCCAAATCAATCATTCTACCTGCTTGCTGTTTTCTGAAAAAGACCGATTGTTCAGATTCCTCGCTTTTCAATCCATAATAAGGCATAAAAAAAGCTTGCCCTCCAGTTTTGGAAGGGCAAGCTTTTTTCAGTTCTTGTTTTTACGTTTTGTAATCAGTGTTTTCAGGACGATTATGTCAACAATCACGATGACGACAAACGCCAGACTGATTACAGGAAATTCTAGTGGATTTGGAAAGGTCAAGAAGCCAAGTAAAAAAGTAATTCCGATTAACGTCGGTAATTGATACCATAAGCTCGCATCTGCAAAAAATTTCAATTGGCCTTCAAATTTTGTTTTATCACTCATAATCACACCTCCTATTTTCATTGACTATATCACCTTTTTTACGAATGGGCAACAGTTAGGGTTTGACTTCGATAAAACTTACAATTCCTTTTGCTTGTAAGGTCGCGACTTGCCGTTTGGCATTGGCGTGTTCTTGATACACACCCGCAATGACACGATACTGAGTTTTGACTGCTTCAACTGGTGGTGCTTGAGTCGTGATTCCCAAATATGCCAATATCCCCTGCGCATAGGCGACACCAAAGGCTGCTTGCTCGCTGACATCATCAAAGGCAAATTGATCATTGGAATCCAAAAATCCACCTTCGACGATAATACTTGGCATTGCGAGTTCACGGATAAAGCCAAAATAATCCCGACCTGTTGCCGGATCAATTCGCGTTTTCCCGCCACGACTGTTTTGGCCCAGTTTTTTGACTTCAGCTTCAATCGCTTGCCCTAATCGGAGATCAGCTCCCATTGTCTGTTGTTGAAACTTTGAATACCAAAACTCAAAGCCATCACCACCACCAGCATTCCAATGAATCGCAATCGCAAAATCTGGTGCAAATGCCCGACACTGCGTTAATTCCTCACTCAAAGGGTTATTGTGATTACTCGTACGTGAGAGTTTCACTTCAACATTGTGTTGGCGCAAAACCGTCGCACACGCTTGTGCGGTGATTAGCGCCATTTCGGCCTCGACTAAACCATTTGCCATGGCTCCGGGATCACTGCCCCCATGCCCAACTGCTAAAAACACTTTTGCCATTTTTATTCCCTCCATATTTCTTTGTTTTCACAACATATATCGGTAGTTGTCACACTTTCGTGTCAAAATAATCAATTTGCTTATGAACTTGTCGGCTTTAAAATTAGTGCTTACGCACATTCTTCGGGTCGGAGTGGATACAAGATGTCGAAAATTTGCTTGTCATAACTATACGCATCTAAATGATGGCAACCACTGAGGAGTTCAAAGAGTTCATAACTTGTACAGTGCTCATGATTGGGATCTTGCAACACGCGCTTCGCATAGGCGGGTGCATTCGTAATTTCACCAAATAGCCCAAGATGGATAAACCGCATAATGAGCGCATATTTTTGTTGTGTCGCTTGTTTCAGTTGTTGAGCTTCCGCCGCTTTTTGGGCAAAAAATTGTTTTGTTTGTTCGACACATTCGTCATACGTTTGGCACGTTTTTGCCAAATTTTTTAACGTGGCGGTAATATACGCCCAATTGCACTGCTTGCTTTTGCCTTTGACACTTTCAAGCACAAACTGGATCACTGGCTGTGGGTACGTTGCACATAACCGCTCAAACGTGACAGAATCTTGCTTCGTTAGCTTTGGCAGTGTCGCAATGAGTAACTGTTCAAGTGGTGTTTGTTCTGCTACCGGTTTGTTGATCACACGATAATGGTTTCGCGATTGAAAGCCATTTTCTAAGTACGTCGCTTGCACCTCCAATAGCCCTTTCGCTTGTAAAATTTTCAGCTTTTTACTGAGCGTTGTCCGTGAACGAATGCCGGTTTTTTCCATAATCTGTTGATAATCAGGGACTTGTTGCTCATCAGCCAATGCTAAAAAATAAAAATACAAAATTTTTTCAATGGCATCTAATTCAGGACTCTCAAGTAAGCTTTGGGGAATTGTGACGGTTTTCATCGGAATCTCCTCTTTTTTTGTCTTTGTTCCTTGTATCGTCAGCAATTGTTCAAAGGATGACACGAATTTTAAAATTTTCAAAATTTTTTTTAATTGCGACAGTCTCGAGAAGAAGATATCCATATAAGTGAATTTAAATTCCTATAATTGCCGTCCGCTTGCTGAACTGGTCGATTGATGCCCTTTTTTGCCACAACACAGCTATTGACCGCGTCCACTTCCTGAATCCGTACTCACACTGATTTCAACGGCAATTCCCAGCTTTTCCCCCGTTTCATTTACTAGACAGCGTATCAACATGAAAAAAGACTTGACCCCTGCTCATGGCAGACATCAAGCCTTTAATTGAATACTGTCTTGAAAAACCCGCTCGTGATTAGTACGAATGAATCACTTCCCACCTTGCCACAACGTAATTTTCAGCCAAGCAAAACGACAAATGGACAAAGCGCTGTCGCTGCATAGCACAAACTTACCCACGGCTGGTGTTCTCCAAAAAGTTCCCGTACCGACATTTGCCATGGATGCGGAATAATTACCCAACAAAGCGTATCTAATCCAATACTCAACACGAGCCAACTCACACTGGCACTGACTACTGTCGCTAGTGAGGCGTCAGCAAAAAATACCCACGAAAGCGGTAAAAAGACAATGAC
>JBOFQC010000820.1:0-3368 GCA_051660725.1 Thermoguttaceae bacterium | reverse complement strand
AAAGTATTTGAATCCATTTATTTTCATCCCAATTTCAATTCTGATATTGGTTTTGATACTCTACCTGATCGGCAAGTTCATAGCGATTGAAGTGGGTAGGTTTTTCTGGAGTGGGTTTGAAATATTAGTTAATCGGGTTCCGCTTGTGAGCAATGTTTACGGTGCGGTAAAGCAAGTGAGCGACTTCATGTTTGCGGAACGTGAAATGAACTATTCGAGGGTTGTCGCTATTGAATGGCCACGAAAAGGTATCTGGGCGTTGACACTTGTTACCAGCGAAGGAATGCCGGCGCTGGAAAAATACATTGGCGAACCTATTTACGCTGTTTTGGTGCCTACGTCGCCAATGCCGTTGACTGGTTTTACGCTAACGGTAAAGCAAAGCGAGGCGGTTGATCTCGACATTACAATTGACCAGGCAATACAATTTATTGTAAGTTGCGGTGTCGTTACTTGTTATCAGCCGCTTGAGACTAAAGGCGGACCTGATAGCGAGAATAAACACGAGAATATAAGCGAAAATAATTACGAAATCGAAAGCGAGAAATAAATAATGCCCGAAACATGGACAGTTAAGCGGCTTTTGGAATGGACAACTGATTTTTTGACAAAAAGTGGTCGAGCTTCACCTCGACTCGACGCCGAGATACTGCTAGCGGCAGCTCTTGGTTTTAAGAGAATAGAGCTTTACACGAATTTTGAAACAGAGCCGCCGAAGGAAAAACGTGCTGTTTTTCGCGATTACGTAAAAAGACGGGCGGCTGGCGAACCAGTAGCTTACCTTGTCGGGCACAAGGAGTTTTACTCTTTGAAATTTGTCGTTGACAGCAGCACATTGGTTCCGCGGCCGGAAACCGAGCTGTTGGTTGTTGAGGCGATTGATTTTCTCAAGCGACGCAAGTCAGAAAAGCCGGGCCAACCGTTAAAAATTTGTGACGTCGGAACCGGTAGCGGTGCAATTGCGGTAACAATTGCCAAGCATGTCCCAGACTGTACAGTTATTGCAATTGACGTGAGTGATGCGGCACTTGAAATTGCCAAGAGAAACGCCGAGAGCCACGAAGTAAGTAACAAGATTACGTGGTTGAAATCTGATCTATTTGCTGAGATTCAACCGGGAAGTAATGCAAACAGCAGTTCTTCGGGAGGTAATTCAGCAGATGAAGCCTGCGAATCAGGAAATTTATTTGACATTATTGTGAGTAATCCGCCGTACATCAGCCAAGCCGAGTACGACGAACTTGATCCCGAAGTTAAAAATTTTGAACCTTTAACAGCTTTGTTGGCGGGCAATAACGGCACCGAAATCATTGAGCGGCTGATTCTTCAGGCTTACGCTTGCCTGAAACCCGGCGGTGCGATTATGATTGAAGTCAGTCCAATGATAGCCGACAAAGTGGCAGAGTTTTTTCACGGAGACAAGTGGAAAGACGTGCGAACAATTAAAGATTTGGCCAATTTAGAGAGAATCGTCGCCGCGAGGAAAGCGTAGCGGAACTTCCGGGTTAAAACAGCAGTATTAAGGGGGATTACCCCGTCTGGAAAAACATGGTATAATTAAGCACATGTGATTTTGTTTATACACCGACGCTGGAATAGGCAGATACATGTCGTTCAGGCATAATTTGCCAGAGGCAGGTTTGTTCCCAATTTACAGGTACAACGCTATGCAACTCGAACAAGAACTACGTAATAAAGCGAAAGAACTACTCACCGACAAAGCGGTAAGTGTAGTGATTGGTTACGGTTTGACGGAAACTGGCGAAGTCGGCGCGGTTTTTGTTACCGATCCGGCAAACGTTGATAAATTGGTCTGGGATAACCGTTGCACTACAAATCTTGCGGTTTATCTTAAACGCAAAGAAGTCAAGGCATTAGGCAAACCAGCCGTTGTCGTTAAAGGTTGTGACGCCAGAACTTTGGCAGTGCTTGAAGTTGAACAGCAACTTAACCGGGATAACGTTGTTATCATTGGTGTGGTCTGCAAAGGCGTGTTGATTGATCCGACTGGAAAAACAGGTAATAATCAACTTGCCGCGAAGTGTGGGCACTGTTTCGTACATTTCCCACCACATTGCGATTACGTGATTGGAGAAGACGAAGTCTCGGAAGAAGAAAAAAACAAATCGCAGGCTTCGGTTGAAGAGCGCTACAAAAAGCTCGAAATGTTAAAATCAATGAGCCGTGAGGAACGGTTAAATTATTGGAAGAACGAGTTCAGCCGTTGTTTTAAATGTTACGCTTGCCGGCAGGTGTGTCCACTTTGTTACTGCGAAGTATGCGTTGCCGACAAAAACCGTCCGACCAGATTGGACACTTCTGCCACTATGAAAGGTAATTTTGCTTGGCACATTACCCGAGCATTTCACTTAGCTGGTCGTTGTGTTGGTTGCGAAAATTGCAGTTCCGCTTGTCCTGCAGGAATTGATCTCGACTTACTCAATCTTTCGCTTGCCAAGACCGCTGAAGAGCAGTTCGACTACAAGGCCGGAATGGACCGTGAAACCTTGCCGCTTGTTGGAACATTTTCACAAGAAGACAAAGAAGAATTTATCAGATAACCACTAGCGAGTAAACACCAGCGAGTAACCACTAGCGACCAACCACCAGCGACCGGCAGACGTGAGTCTGTCGGTATAATTTTACTGCCAAACGCCCAACACCAAAATAAATGACTTTTTCAACAATTGAAGATGCAGTTGACGCTATTCGAGCCGGACAGATCATTATCGTAATGGATGATGAAGACCGCGAAAACGAAGGAGATTTTGTCTGTGCTGCGGAAAAAGTGACCGACAAAATGGTAAACTTCATGCTTGTTCACGGCAGGGGACAGGTATGTATGCCGTTGTTGCCAGATCGGTGCCAGCGTTTGAATCTTTCGCCAATGGTTCGGGATAACACAGCTCCGCTTCAGACAGCGTTCACGGTGCCGATTGATCACATTTCGGCAAAGACTGGTATCACGGCTCAGGAGAAAGCGACGACAATCCTTGCTGCGGTTAGTCCAAACGCAAAGGCGAGTGATTTTGTAAGGCCGGGCCACCTTTTTCCACTCGAAGCGAAAGAGGGTGGTGTTTTACGTCGAGCAGGTCACACAGAGGCCGCAATTGATTTGGCTCGGCTCGCTGATCTTCAGCCGGCTGGAGTGCTCTGCGAAATCCTAGACGAAGACGGAAACCGTGCGAACCGTGAGAAGCTGTTCGAGCTGGCCAAAAAATTCGACTTGAAGATTATCACAATTGAAGAATTGATAAAATATCGGCGACGAATTGAAAAAATTGTCGAATCAATCGCGGAAGCTGAATTACCGACAAAGTACGGCGACGCAAAGATTTACGCTTTCAAAGTTAAGTACGAACCCGATG